>JBFZDM010000372.1:0-7102 GCA_041307365.1 Chromatiaceae bacterium
CAGACCTACCACTGCTTCGGTTGCGGCGCGCACGGGAACGCGATTGATTTCCTCATCGAATACAATCACCTGAATTTCCCAGAGGCCGTCGAGGAACTGGCGCGTCAGGTCGGTCTGGAAATTCCCGAGGATGATGGCGCCCCAATCCCTAGGGCTCCGGATAACCGCCCCCTCTATGCCCTCATGGAGCAGGCCGCCCAGATCTATCAAGGGGAGTTGCGCCAGCATCCCCAGGCCAGGCGGGCGGTGGACTACCTCAAGGGACGAGGCCTGAGCGGCCAGATCGCCGCCGCCTTCGGACTCGGCTATGCACCGCCGAGTTGGGATTTCCTTCTTGGCCGCCTCGGCCGCACCGAACAAGACCGCGCACACCTGATTCAGGCCGGCCTGGTCATCGAACAGGACGGCAAGGGCTACGACCGCTTCCGCGACCGCGTCATCTTCCCCATCCGCGACCGGCGGGGGCGGGTCATCGGCTTTGGCGGCCGCATCCTGGGCGATGGCAAACCCAAATACCTGAATTCCCCTGAGACACCCATCTTCCACAAGGGCCGTGAACTCTACGGCCTGTACCAGGCTCTCAAGGTCCACCGCCAGCCGGAGCGCCTGCTGGTGGTGGAGGGCTACCTGGACGTCATCGCCCTAGCCCAATTTGGCATCGACTATGCCGTGGCGACCCTGGGTACCGCCACCACCCCGGACCACCTGCGCCTGCTGCTCCCCCAGGCGCCGGAACTTGTCTTCTGCTTCGATGGCGACCGCGCCGGCCGTGAAGCCGCCTGGAAGGCCCTGGAGACCTGCCTGCCCCAGGCCAGCGGCCAGCAGGAGATCCGCTTCCTCTTCCTCCCCGAGGGTGAGGACCCGGATACCCTGGTGCGCAAGGAAGGTCGCGAGGCCTTCGAAGAACGGCTCCGCCAGGCCAAACCCCTCTCCGACTTCCTCTTCGAGCATCTGTCGAAGGGCATTGACCTCGCCAGTCTGGATGGCCGCGCCCGCCTCGGCTCCCGCGTTGCCCCCCTGCTGGCTAGCCTGCCCCAGGGCCTGCTACGCGACCTGCTGCGCGACCGCCTGACCCGCCTCGTCGGCGTCGCCCTGCCCCCCCTCGACGCCGGCACCAGCCGTCGCCCGCCCAGCGCTGGCGCCTCCGGCCGCCGCCGGCCTGGCGCCAATTCCGGGCCTCGTCCCGCCACCACCCCACTCCGCCTTGCCATTGCCCTGCTGATCCAACACCCGGAACTGGCAACCGCCCTGGCCGGCTTGCGCGCTGAATGGCGCCACCTGGATAACCCCGGCGTCCGCTTGCTGGAGCAGGTCCTCGCCCACCTGGCGAACCAACCTGAACTCAGCAGTGCCGCCCTGCTGGAACATTGGCGCGAAGAGGAGGGTTTCAACGCCCTGTGCCGACTGTCGGACCCGCGGCTCCTGGCCCACATCCCCGAAGAGGGCCTGGAGCCCGAATTGACCGGCGCCATCCACCGCCTCAACCAGGAGGCCCTCGCCGCTCGCAGTGGCATCCTCTTCAACCGCGCCAGCCCCGCCGATTGGACCGAGGAGGAGAAGGAGGCCCTGCGTCGCTCCGTTCGAACCAGCCCTGGCCAGGTCTGAACAACCGCCACCCCCAAAAAGCCTGGCCTGGGCCCTTGGAAAATCGCGCCGGCGTTCTATCTTATAGAGTTGAAAAGAATCCCATGGCCCACGGCGCCCCTCCCCCAGTTCAGGCCGGCCATGGCGACCAGGGATAAATCAAATCTGGCAATCAAGAGCCGCTCTTTGTTATCATGCGCGGCTTTCTTTTTTGGCCGGCTCATCGTCCAGAACTTCACGCATCGAAACCCAGGGTGCCCCGCATGGATCAACAGCAGCAACAGTCACAACTGAAGCAACTGATCACGAGAGGCAAGGAGCAGGGCTACCTGACCTACACGGAGGTCAACGACCATCTGCCGGAGGGCATCGTCGAGCCGGAGCAGATCGAAGATATCGTGCGCATGATCAACGATATGGGGATCGAAGTGCACGAGACCGCGCCCACGGAACTCGACTCGACCCTCAGCGACTCGGCCGTGTCCGACGATGATGCCGCCGAGGCCGCCGCCGCCGCCCTTGCCAGCGTTGATTCCGAGTTTGGCCGCACCACTGACCCGGTGCGCATGTACATGCGCGAGATGGGCACCGTCGAACTGCTCACCCGCGAGGGTGAACTCAAGATCGCCAAGCGCATCGAGGAGGGCCTCAATCAGGTCCTTGCTGCCCTCTCCATGTATCCGCGCAGCATTCAGCGCCTTATAGAAATTTTTGATCGCGTTGAAAACGACAAGATGCGGCTATCCGACGCCATTGCCGGCTTTGCCGACAGTGACGACCACCCTCATCCGCCCCCCACCCCAGCGGTAGTCCCTGCCCCGGTGGAGGTCAGCCAGGCGGACGAGGACCACCACGAGGTGGTGGATGACCATCACGAGGAAGAAGCGGAGGAAGCGGCCGCCGTTTACTCGGGTCCGGATCCCGAGGAGGTCGCCCGCCGCGTCCAGATCATGCGCGAACGCTACGCCCTGCTCAGGGAATGTCTAGAGCAATATGGCCGTGACGATGAGCGCAGCCGCCGCGCCATGGAAGAGGTCTCCGAGATCTTCCTCCAGTTCAAGCTCGTGGCCAATGTATTCCAGGAACTGGCCGAGATCCTGCGCGCCACCATAGCGCGCATCCGCACCCAGGAACGGCTCATCATGGGCCTGGCGGTGGATGAGGCCGGTATGCCGCGCAAGATCTTCATCGACTCCTTCCCCGACCACGAAACCAACCCGGCATGGCTGGATGGACAGATCGCCAGCGGAATGCCCTTCGCCGCCGCCCTCACCGTTCGCGCGCAGGACATCCGCCGCGCCCAACGCCGACTCCAGGAGGTGGAGCGTGAAAACTTCCTCACTATCAGCGAGATCAAGGATTTCAATCGCCGGATGTCCATTGGTGAGGCCAAGGCCCGCCGCGCCAAGAAGGAAATGGTCGAGGCCAACCTGCGCCTTGTCATTTCCATCGCCAAGAAATACACCAATCGTGGCCTCCAGTTTCTGGACCTCATCCAGGAGGGAAATATCGGCCTCATGAAGGCGGTGGACAAATTCGAATACCGGCGCGGTTATAAATTTTCCACTTACGCCACCTGGTGGATCCGTCAAGCCATCACCCGTTCCATCGCCGACCAGGCCCGCACCATCCGTATCCCGGTGCACATGATCGAGACCATCAACAAGCTCAACCGCGTCTCGCGGCAGATGGTTCAGGAGATGGGGCGGGAGGCCACCCCCGAGGAACTGGCCCTGCGCATGGAGATGCCCGAGGACAAGGTGCGCAAGGTCCTTAAGATCGCCAAGGAACCCATCTCTATGGAGACCCCCATCGGCGACGATGAGGATTCCCATCTCGGCGACTTCATCGAGGATTCCGGGGTCATCTCCCCCGTCGAATCCGCCACCATCCAGGGACTGCGGGAGGCCACTCAAAATATGCTTGCCAGCCTCACCTCCCGCGAGGCTAAGGTCCTACGCATGCGCTTCGGCATCGACATGAACACCGACCATACCCTGGAAGAGGTCGGCAAACAGTTCGACGTCACCCGCGAGCGCATCCGCCAGATCGAGGCGAAGGCCCTGCGCAAACTCCGCCATCCCACCCGTTCCGACAAACTCAGGAGTTTCCTCGACACCGAATAGGGCCTTTCTGATTCTGGAAGACGGGTTCGGCGAGGCTTCGGCGGTCTCGCCAGCAGGGGAATTAGCCGTTAGAATTTACTCAAGGGCCTCTAGCTCATGTTGGTTAGAGCAGCGGACTCATTCGGCAAGAGTGCCAGGCGCGCGGAAACGGCGCCTGGGATGGTGTCAAAATCGGTGAACCCTAAGGGCGCTCGCGCCTAGGGCAACGCCGAGCCAAGCGCCGCTGCCCTGGCAGCGGTGAAGGTGTAGAGACTCGACGGCACCCGCCTAAGGCAATCGCTAAGGTGAAGGCAGAGTCCAGGGAGTGGCGAAAGTCACGCAAACCTGAATCCGTTGGTGCTCGGTTCGACTCCGAGGGGGCCCACCAAATCATCCCCACCTCCAGCCCTCAACCCAGGCACGAATTGGCCCGCCCGAGGCCGGACTGCCTATCCCCGCGTTTTTTACTCGCTCCGGGGACGCGACTTGGTCCTTGCACCCCCCGCCGGGAATAGGATCCAGTTCTGGTATGACGTCTGGCTAGCCCAATATCCCTCGCGAAGCTGGCTGGAAAAGTCGCCAGTCAACACAAATATTCCGGGCCACAATGAAAATCTATAACCTCTTCCCCCTTCTCGCCGGTCCCCTCCATGACTGGAGGCCGCATCTGGAGCGCGCGGCGGCCATGGGCTTCGATTGGATCTTCGTGAACCCCATCCAGCCAACCGGCCGATCAGGGAGCCTCTATTCGATCAGCGACTATTTCGGGGTCAACCCGGCGTTCTTGGCCCCCGGTTCGCGCAAGCGGCCAGAGACCCAGGTCCGGGACATGGTCAAGGAGGCGGAGCGGCTGGGGCTGCGACTCATGATCGATCTGGTGATCAATCACTGCGCCGTGGATTCGCCCCTGATCCGGGAGCATCCGGACTGGTTCCGGCGCGAGGGGGGGCGCATCGCCCACCCCTTCTGCGTCGAGGAGGACGGGCGCAAGGTAGTCTGGAATGACCTGGCCCAGTTCGACCATCGCGGCTCACCCCTTGCCAACAGCCTGCGCGAATACACGGGCAAGGTAGTCGAGCACCTGATTGGCCTGGGCTTCGCGGGCTTCCGTTGCGATGCCGCCTATCAGATCCCGGCGGATTTCTGGCGGCGGCTCATCGCGGATACCCGGCGCCGACACCCAGACATCCTCTTCATCGCCGAAACCCTGGGCTGCTCGCCGGAGCAGACGCTCCAGACGGCCGCCGCCGGTTTCGACGCCATCTTCAACAGCGCCAAGTGGTGGGACTTTTCCAGCCCCTGGCTGCTGGAGCAATACGAACTAACCCGCCAGATCGCCCCCTCCATCGGCTTCCCGGAGAGCCACGACACCGAGCGCCTCTACGCCGAATCGGGCCACAACGCGAACACCCTCAAACAGCGTTACCTCTTCACGGCCTTATTCTCAGCCGGAGTCATGATGCCCATGGGCTATGAGTACGGCTTCCAACGCCGGCTGCATGTGGTCAAGACCCGGCCGGAGGATTGGGAGGCGCCGGCGGTGGACCTGACCGCTTTCATTGGCGCCGTCAACCGTATCAAGGCATCTCGCCCCATCTTCCGCGAGGAGGGCCTGATACAGCACCTGGAGCACCCCAACCCGGCCATCCTGCTGCTCTGGCAGGCGTCCACCCAGGGCCACGGCCAGGCCCTGTTGGTGCTGAACAAGGATCCCCGGGACCACCAGCACTTCCATTGCGACGACCTCTATCGCCTCGTCCAGGCCCCTCCGCCCCTCATCGACGTCTCGCCGGAGTGGGCCATGGACTATTTGCCCACGCCCTTCGATTTCAGACTGGGTCCCGGCATGGCACGCGTCTTTGTCACCCGAGCCTGACCGGCTCTGGAGTTGTCTTCATGCTTTCGCCCTTCATGCCCAAGTTCACCGACCTGCCCTCGGAACTGCCGGTTTTCCCCCTCGCCGGGGCCGTGGCCCTGCCAGGGGTCCAGCTTCCCCTCAATGTCTTCGAGCCGCGCTATCTCAACATGGTCCAGGACGTGCTGGCGACGGACCATCTCATCGGCATGATCCAGCCCCTGAGTGGCCAGGAGCGGGAAGAGATCCCGGCCCTGCACCGGGTCGGCTGCGCCGCGCGCGTCACCTCCTACAGCGAGACCAACGACGGGCGCGTCGTCATCGTCCTCACCGGGCTCTGCCGCTTCGAGATCCAGGGCGAACTGGAGGAACAGCGGGGCTACCGTCGGGTCAGGGCCGCCTGGGACCGTTTCGCCATCGACTACCAGCCCCAGGCCGGACGGCTAGTCAACCGCGAAGGTTTTCTCGCCTCCCTGCGGGCCTATGTCCGTCCTCGTGGGGTCGAAATTCCCTGGGACGACCTCAAGACCCTTGGCGATCGCGACCTGATCAATCTCCTCTGCGCCCACCTACCTCTGCCGTCGGAGGACAAGCAGGCCCTGATCGAGACCATCGACCTGGCTGCCCGCGCCGACCTCATGCGAGGCCTCATGGACATGGCGGCGGCCTCGAGCATGGATGGGGTTGAGCAGCGACATTGAATCAAAGCCTGGCCGGGGCCTGGGGGTCGAAAACAAGCGTCCGAAGGGCCTAGGAACGGTTCAGAAACAAGTGGCACAAGGGTGGCCCGAGCTCGGGTTACGCTGCGCTAACCCGACTTACTGATGTACCGGTTATTTTTGAACCGTGACTTAGGTATCCATGGGGCGTATCAGGCCCCCCCGCCCCAGCCCTCCGATGCATTACCTCAGGACTCATGATTTCAGGAAGAGGGCCTAAGGTTTGCCCATCTCCTTGATGGCCGCGCCCAGAGTGTGGTGGCCGAAGACGATCATGCCCAGGGTGCCGTCGTCCATATAGAGGCCGCCGATACCATCGCGCCCATGGCGGTCGCGGACGATCTCGGCCCAGCCCCGCCAGCCATTGTCGCAGCGGACATGAAATTGGGACCGGGTGTCTCCCTCGAAGGCGTTGTAGCTTCCCTGGCAGGCAATGCGCTCGTTGTTGACCCGGAAGCTGGCGGCGAAGGGCTGAGAGCTATAGGTGCCCAGCAGGAGTTCGGGGCCGACGACAACGGCGATAGGACCCGAGGTGGATTCCCCCGGCACATCGGGCTGACGTTGCACCTGGCGGTAATGGTCCCAGATCCGGTTGACGCAGGTGGCGTAGTCCACCGGATCCAGACGGCCACAGAGGAGTTCGCCATATTCCTCGACCGTCACCGGCGAGTAGACGGCCCCCCAGCGTTCTGGCTCCTCGGTGGTACCGAAACCGGAAAAGATGCCGCATAGTCCAGAAGGCTGGTTGGCGGTGCCGTCGAAGCGGTTGAAGTCGGTGGCGGGCTTGCGGGTACAGCAGCCAGCAAGCCCCAGCCCGGCGGCCAGCGCCAGAGCGAGCC
>JBFZDM010000376.1:0-2624 GCA_041307365.1 Chromatiaceae bacterium
CGGCTTCTCACTCGACGCTGGCGTGTGCATCGCCGGGGACGACCGGGCCGGACTGGAGCGGCTGCTGCGCTACTGCGCCCGCCCTTCGCCCTTGAGCGCATCTAACAGGTCAACGAAGACCGGATCGTCTAGCGTCTGCCGAGGCCCCAGCGCGACGGGCGCACCGCGCTGTCCCTCACCCCGCTGGAACTTATCGATCACCTCGCCGCCCTGATCCCGCCGCCACGGCTGCACCGCCACCGCTACCATGGGGTGCTGGCACCCAATGCACCGTTGCGCCTGGCCGCCACCGCCTATGGGCGCGATGCGGACCCCGACCTGACTCACCCACCGCCGGTGGCGGCTGCGCCGCGATCTTCACCGCCCGCTGCCGCGGCACCCAGTAACCGCTCCCCGGCGCACTACCGGTGGGCCATGCTGCTCGCACGCCTGTTCGCGTCCCTGCCCCTGGTCTGCCCGAACGGCGGTGCCGACAGGCGCATCATCGCCTTCGTGACCGAAGCGGCCCCGGTGCGGCGGATACTCAACCACATCGGCGAACCCCCCGAGCCGCCACGCATCAGCCCGGCCCGCGGGCCACCCGCCTGGGACGATCCACCGGTCGAAGCCGGACCCGACTGGGACGCCTTGGCGCAACCCTCACCCGAGTACGTCTTCAACCAGGAAGTGCAGTGGTAGCTTCCTTCCGTCGTCGCCACCCGCCAGCGACGCGCCCCTCCCTGCACCCAGGCCCCGGCAAACCACCCCTCACGCCCACTCGGCCCCCTCCGAGAGGGCTACCTCGCCCCCGTCTCTGCCGGTCAGCTCCCTCGCGGGGCTTGCCACGGCCCTCCCGGCGATGCTACGTTAGGCCCCGCTTCAGCCGCCCGTGCGGTTGAATTTCCTATTCCTCCGTGCGGTTGAATTTCCTATTCCTTTATCCCTTATCCCTATCCCTCCTTGACCTCATCCAGCAACTCCGGATGCCGATCCAGCACCTTGAGCAGCTTTACCAGCGCCAATGGTGGCTTGGTCTTGCCGGTTTCGTAGCGGGAGAATGCGTTCACGCCGCCGCCGAAGATCTCCGCCGCTTCCCGTTGATCGATCCGCAGTTTCTTGCGTACCTGAGCGATGAATTGGGGATCGACGAGCGCCGCGTTCACCTGCTTGTTGAATTCCAGCATCGCGCCGCTGACGCGCTCCGATTCTACGCCGTCGAGAACGGCCTCGCCGCAGACAGGACAGTAGTCGCCGGTGACCGCTGGAATGCGGGTGGACTCGCCCTTGTAGGTATAGGGAAGGTCGCGGGTGTCGTGGATCAGTTCGGCGGCGCCGCAGACAGGACACTTCATGTCACAGCTCCTTGAAGGAGACGACCAGCAGGTCGTCGATGACGGTGAGCTTCAGGTAGACCTCGCCCGCGGCGGTCTTGGTACGGTACACGTCCTGCCAGATACGATGGTCCGCGTAGGTGGTCATGCTTTTGTAGAAGTCCGCGGGCGTGAGGGTATCCACCGTTCGTAGGATTCCCGCGAAGTCGAACCCAAGGGCCGCGGCGCCGGCGAGGGCCGAGGAGGTCGCACGGACCTTGCCCTGCCGGATCAACTCCTTGACGACCGGCAGTTTGCAGTGGGGTGTGCGTTTCTCCATAGCTCAAGACTAACCAAATAGGTTATTAACGGCAAGCGGAACATTCTCTTCGTTTTCGCGTAGCCCTGGTTCCCAAGCTCCAGCTTGGGAACCCAAGTCCTGGAAGCTCCAGCTTCCTGTCCGTTGCGGAACTCGCGAAGCTGGAGCTTCGCGCACTGCGTTCCCAAGCAGAGCTTGGGAACGAGCGCCACGAGCGCGGGGAATCACACCTTCCCCTTTCCCGCCATCCTCTCCGCCAGCCCCTGAATGGAGCTGAACAGCGTAGGCACGATGAAGATCGCCAGCAGGGTAGCGGCCAGCATCCCCGCGAAGACGCTGATGCCGAGCGATACCCGCGATCCGGCCCCGGCGCCGGTGGAGAGCACCAGCGGGATCACCCCCAGCAGGAACGCCAGCGAGGTCATCAGGATGGGCCGCAACCGAAGTTTGGCGGCCGCCACCGCGCTTTCGGCCAGCCCCATCCCCTCTTCCCGCCGCGCCTTGGCGATTTCGACGATGAGGATAGCGTTCTTGGCCGCGAGGCCCACCAGCAGGATCAGACCGATCTGGGTGTAGACGTTGTTGGTGAGCCCCACCGACCAGAGCCCCAGGAAGGCCCCGAAGACGCCAAGCGGGATGGCGAACAGCACCGCGAAGGGGACGGACCAGCTCTCGTACTGGGCCGCCAGGAACAGGAAGACGAAGACCAGCGCCAAGATCAAGACCTGGGTCGCTTGGCCGGCGGACTCCTTCTCCTGCCGGCTGAGGCCGCTCCATTCGTAGCCGTAGCCGGCGGCAATGGGCCTCGCCGCCCATCCAGAGGTCGAGCTGATAAACAGGTCTCCCCGAGGCCCGCTCCAGGATCATGGGGTCAAGGAAATCGGGACCCGTCTTGAAGACCCGCACCCGCCGGCCCAGGTCGCGGTGATAGCGGGCCAGAGCCGCCGTGACCGTGGTCTTGCCCTGCCCCGAGGCTGGGGCGGCCAGGAAGAGGGCTGGGCAGGGACGCCGGTTCA
>JBFZDM010000394.1:0-2659 GCA_041307365.1 Chromatiaceae bacterium
TGATCCTGGCCGGTGGCCACCGGAAGGGCGACGTCCTCGGCATCGCCCGCGTCGCCGGCATCATGGGGGCCAAGCGCACCGCCGACCTGGTGCCCCTCTGCCATCCCCTGGCCCTGAGCCATATTCGGGTCGAGTTGGAACCGGAGGCGGAGAACTCCCGGGTAGCCTGTCGCGCCCGGGTCGAGACCCAGGGCCGGACCGGCGTCGAGATGGAGGCCCTCTGCGCCGTTCAGATCGCCTTGCTGACCATTTATGACATGTGCAAGGCCGTGGATCGGGGCATGAGCATCGAATCCGTGCGTCTGGTGGAGAAGGCGGGTGGCAAGTCCGGTCATTGGCGCCGGGAGGACAGGGCCATCGCCGGGACCCAAATCGCATGAATCCCCGCTACCGCCGCGCCGCCTTTTTCCGCGCCGCCGCCCGCCTCGATCAGGCCCCCGCCGACGAGGGGCGCGAGGTCGCCTTCGCCGGCCGCTCCAATGCCGGCAAGTCCAGCGCCATCAACACCCTCTGCGATCAGGGCCGGTTGGCGCGCACCAGCAAGAGGCCCGGGCGTACCCAGCAACTCGTCTTCTTCGAGATCGAGGAGGGCCGTCGCCTGGTGGATCTGCCGGGCTATGGATACGCCAAGGTCTCGACGGCGGTCAAGCTGCAATGGCAGGGGGTGATGGCCGAATACCTGCGCCGGCGCCAGTCCCTGGCGGGCCTGGTGGTGGTCATGGATATCCGCCACCCCCTCACGGACTTCGACCTGCAGATGCTGGACTGGAGCCGCGAGACCAGCCTGCCCCTGCTCTTGCTCCTGACCAAGAGCGACAAACTCAATCGCGGCCCTGGTCTGGCCCAGTTGAATCGGGTGCGGCGGGCGGTGGCGATGGAGGGCGACCGCGTCCGGGTCGAGCGCTTCTCATCCCTGGAACGGGAGGGGATAGAGGCGGTGCATGAGGTGCTTGATCAGTGGTTGGCCTGGGAGTGCTGAAAAGGCGGCCGGGCATGGGACAATCCTCCCGGCCATCCTCCCGGCGGGCCTAGAACTCGCCCTTGGCGGCCCCTTCCATGATTTCCTGAATGGTCTTGCTCACCTGCAGGGCGGACTCCTTGAGGTCCGGCGGCAGGGCCTTGCCGCCATGGATCATGATTTCCAGATTCATGGAGTAGAGCCAGAGGCGCCCCTCACTGTTCTCGACCAGGGCGATGCGGCAGGGCATGAAGCCACTATACTGATCCCGATACTCCAGCATGGTCATGCCGACCCGGGCGTCGCAGAAGGACAGGAAGTTGACGTAGCGGTAGTCCTCCCCCGTGATGGCCTTGATCTGTCGATAGAAGGGAGATTCGCCGACGAAAAGGAAGTTGCGGGAGGTAGCCAGGCTCTTGAGGGACTCGATCACATCCTCGGGGGTCAGGCCCTCCTCTACCTCCACCGCCCACATGAGGGCGACGCCGGGGTCGCCGGTCTCCAGCAGGCGTTGGGCCAACTCGCCGTAAACGCGTGGAAAATCCTCATCGAATTCGGACAGAGTCGGCCCCAGGCGGACATAGGCGTAGCCGACGGCGATGAGGCTGGCGAGCCCGATGAGGGCTAGCAGATTGCGAATGATCTTCATGGTGGGTTTTTCCCGGGTGGAGTCCCGTTATCGTCTGCATTGGCCGCCGGTGGCGCCGGGTTCCCCCTTCGGGACCCCGGCGCCCTTCAGACTACCAGCGGTTGTAGTCGCCTTTGGGCATCATCATGGGCCCCTGCCGCGGAGCGGGGTTGCCGGACCAGGGCATGGGCTGGTTATTGCCTCCATAACCGGGCATGGCCTGTGGGTAGGGCATGCGGCTGGGGGCGCCAAAGTCCTGCCCTTGGGGCATCCGAGGCATCTGAGGCATGGGCGGGTTCATATCCCAGGGCATGTCCCGCCCGGCTGGCTGGGGCGGCTGGGGCGGCTGGCCAAAGATGGCCGCGGCGGCCTCGCGCTGCTCGGTGGACATTTGGTCGATGATCTTGCGGTAGGTTTCCCACTGCGCCTGCCTGGCCTCGCGGCGCTGCTCCGCCTCCTTCCAGGGGGGCGTCTCGGGCAAGGTCATGCCGGCGGCGGCGGCGCGCTCGCGCATCTCGGCCCAGTGCTGTTCCCGCAGGGCCGCCCTTTCCTCCGGGCTGGCGTTGCGCATCTTCTCCCAGTGGGCGCGATGCTCCTCGGCACTCATCAGGTTCCAGGGGGCCTGGTCCTGGCTGCCGCCGCCGCGTTGGGCGGCGCGATCGTCCATGGCCGGCCAGCGCTGCGGGCGCCGTGCGTCCCACCCCTGACCCATGGCGCCAGGATCGCCCATGCCGCCCATGCCGGCTTGGTCGCCCCAGGACGGCATCATGGGCATCTCGGGCATGCCAGGCATTTGGGGCATGCCAGGCATTTCGGGCATTTCGGGCATCGCCATGCCACCCTCCTCCCAGGGTGGCGTCTCGGGCAGGCTCAGACCCGCCGCCTCGGCGCGCTTGCGCAGATCCTCATAGCGCTCCCGGCGCTTGGCCATCATTTCGGCGTGACGCTCCTGCATGCGCTGGCGCGCCGCCTCCCCACGGGCGGCCGCGGCATCCGCGGCGGTGCTGGGGGCCGCGGGTATGGCCTCCGCCGCCACGGCGGCGGGCGCCCCTTCGGCTGGAATCGCCACGGGC
>JBFZDM010000407.1:0-5759 GCA_041307365.1 Chromatiaceae bacterium
GCCCGTGATTCGAACTGTCCTCCAGGATGATGTCCAGGCCCAGCGAGGCAAAGTAGGCATAGAAGACGCTGGCGTAGTAGCCCTCGTAGCGGGCGATGGGATTGTTGCGGTACCAGTCGCCCGGGATGCTGGCGAAGAAGGCGGTGAAAAGGTCCTGCATTCCGGCGAAGTCGTTGGCGATAAGGAGCTCGCCCAGCCGTCGCTTGTTACCAAGCAGGGGCTGACCGTTCGGCGTCCAGGCACGCAACAGGTGGTTGGTGAGGCTTTGATAGACCTCCTGGTTGGGGTAGCGCAGGCGGTACCAGTATTCCCCGAAGCGGTTCTCCTCCTGGTCGATGGTCAGATAGCCGGTCTGAAACATCAGCGCCTCGGTGGGGATGTTACCAACCTCGAAGGTGGAGAGGAGATCGGCGCTGGTCTCCAGTCGCCCCAGGTCCGGCAGCCAGGTCTGGCGCTCGGTGAGCAGGTCGACGAGAAAGGTCGGGGTGCCGGTCTCGAACCAGTAGGGCCGATATTGCCGCTTTTGAAACAGCAGCAGGAGATCGAAGGGATTGTAAACGGGCTCGCCAGTCCAGTTGTAACCGTTGTACCAGGCACGCAGTTCTTCCCGGTCCAGGCCTTCCAACTCCGGGCCGAAGACCTGATCGAGATCCGCCTCGCTATAGCCACAGATGGCCGAGTAGCATCTGTCGACAGTGATATCGTTGAGATTGTTCAGCCCCGAAAACAGACTGACCTTGCTGAACTTGCTTACCCCGGTCAAAAAGGCGAAGCGGATATGGGCGTCCGAATCCTTAATGACCGAATAGAGGTTGCGTAAGCCGTCGCGCAGGACACGAGCCACGGCGGGGTCAGTGATGTTATCGAGGATGGGCTTGTCGTACTCGTCCACCAGGACGACGACCCGCTCGCCCGTGGCGGCATGGGCCAGCGCGATCAACTCGGCAAGGCATCCGGCAGGATCTTCAGGCTCGGAACAGGGCAGCCCCAGCGCTCTGGCGTTATTTCTCAACAGGGCTACCAGTCGCCGGTCGAGCGCGGCCCGATCCTGCACTATCCCGCCACCAAAACTCAGCCGGATAACCGGATAGCGCCGGGACCAGTCCCAGCGGTCATGAATAATCAGGCCGCTGAACAGGGGCTCATTGCCGGCAAAGAGTTCGCCCAGGGTATCCAGGAACAGCGACTTGCCGAAGCGGCGCGGCCGGGAGAGGAAGTAATACTTGCCTTCGTCGATCAGACGCAGCGCGAAACCCGTCTTGTCGACGTAGTAGCAATCTCCTTCGCGGATTTCGCGGAAATTCTGGATGCCGATGGGCAGGCGTTTGCGGGTCATTGATCTTCACGCTTCAGGGGCAGGGTTTAGGGTCTCAAGCCAGCCGCGCGGGCTTTTGCCTGGGGATAGCCTCCTCCCGGCAGTGTACAGATTATCCCTCACCCCAGCAGGCGCCCCGGCAGTTCCATTAGAAAGCGCCCCGCGTTGGCCAGTTGCCGCCGCAGGAGGGTCCAGTTCTCGGCCTGGTGCTGCGCCCCGCGCAGGCGCAGCAGCCGGACCCGGTTGGCCGCGGAGTGGTGGATGATGATGGCCGCCCAGAGGCTGTCGCTCAGGTTGTAGGTGCGCCCCTCGGCCAGGCAGACAGGAATGGCCATCTCGATCGGCACCGCCAGGTCGGCGGCCACGGCCTCGACCGCGGCGCGGATGTTCTGGGCCTTGGGGTTGGTGGGGTCGTTCAGGTCATAGGGCGGCTGCCATTCCTGGCGTGGGCGCAACAGGTCGATGTGGCTGATCGCGACCAGCAGGGTGGGCGGGTGGCATTCCGGGTGCGCCTCCCAGCGGCGGCGCAGCCGGTCCAGGGTCGCGCCCTCCGCCTCCCGGTCCGGCCGCTGGGCGGCGGTGACCCAGAGGATCAGGTCCGCGCTGTCGACCAGGGCGTCCAGCGCCTCGGGGGCCATGGCGGGGGTGTCGATGCCAGGGGTATCGAAGACCAGGGCCGGGGTCAGGCCGTCCCGGGCGAGCCGATAGGGGGTCACCGGGGAGGCCTGGTCCGGCAGGCAGTCCGTCGCCGCCAGCGCCTCGCCGAACAGGGCATTGATCAAACTCGATTTCCCGGCATTCGCCCGACCCAGGACCAGGATGCGCAGGGGTTCCTCCGCCCGCTGGGCCGCCGCCGCGGCTTCCTGCTCCATCTCAGGCCGCGACGGGGCGGTGACGGCCTCGGCCGCCTGCTCGTCCAGCACCAGCCGGCCACTGTAGAGCTCGATGGCGTAGCGCCCGACCTTGCGGACGAATTCCTGCAACAACCAGCGCCGCAGGTCGGTCCAGGCTACCCCGAAGGCGCGGTTACTCAGGGCGGCCTTGGCCTCGCTCAGGAGGGCGCCGGTCGGGTTCAAGACCAGGCGGCCAGCACGAAAGAGGGGGTACACCAGCTCCGCGGTTCGCTTCCAGCGGTTCAATCGCGCCAGGTCACCCAGGGTGAGGCGGTGACTGAGGGGGATGTTGTTGGCGATCTCGCGGCGCAATTCGTGACAGGCCTTCTCGATGATCAGCAGGCCATGGGGCAGGGTCAGTTCCAGTAGGGGCTGATCCCGCCGGGGGTGGTAGGTTTTCGCCACCCGATCCAGGGCCTCGCGGCCCAGCAGCCAGAGGTGCTCGTCCAGGGGCCAGTCCTCGGGCTTGAGCCCGGTGGCCAGGGCCTCGATGGCCTCCCAGGCCACCTGGTCGCGGCGTGGCCAGTCGGGGTCCGGCCGGGTCTTCAACTCGGCCAGCACGCGACGGTCGCGATACCGCAGCCAGTTTTGCAGGCCCAGACCCAGGGCGGCGCAGAGGAGCAGGGCGCCAAGCCACCAGATGGAATTGCCGCTCTGCCACAGCCACCAGAGACCAAGCAAAGGCAGGGCTGCCAGTGGCATCAGCCAGAACAGCAGGGCCATCAGATGCAGCCAGTCGTCGCGGGTCAGCCGAAAGCTGATCATGGGCCCATCTCCTGGGGAGGTCGCTCCTGCCGTTCGCGTTGGATCAGCGCGATGCCGGTCGTCAGGGCCCGGGCGTAGATGGCGCGCAGGGTGGCGGCATCGATCCCCTCGCCGAGGCGGACGGCGCGAAAGTAATAGCAGGCCGCCTTGCCTAGGGCGAAGGTGACCGCGCCGCTGGTGGTCGCGCCGTAGACCGCGCCCAGGGTCTGGCCAAGATAGGGCACGAGCTTGAACAGCTCCCGGCCGAGCAGGCGGACCAGGTAGCCGATGCCGATCCCCGTGCCGAAAAAGCCAACAAACTCCGCCGCCTGGCGCCTGTTCCAGGGCAGTTGGTAGATCGCGGCGAGGCTGTGCAGGAGCTTGGCCTGTACGGCCGGGACCCCGGCCAGGCCCACCGCCGGCAGGGCCCCGAACCCCGCCGCGGCCAGGGCGTGGCCGACGATGTGCGGATGGGCGGTGTGGGCGAAGACATCGCGGACCCCCTCGTCGGTGCCGAGGCGCGCCCGCAGATCGCTGGTGGTGATCTCGCCGATGGCCGCCCACAGGGCCGCCAGGCCGTAGTCCGCGGGCTCCAGGCCGTCATCCGGCTGGGTCAGGTCGATCGGCACCCATGCCAGGGGGCCGGACCCCGGCAAGGGGCCCAGGGTCTCCCGCTGGCTGGTCAATGCGCGCGCCAGGCCGGTCGGGATGCGGCTTGGCCAGCCCTCCCGGTCGTAGGGGTAGGGCAGCACATGCCCTTGCCCCGGCGGATAGCCCTCGTTGAGGCCGGTCTGGGCGATCAGGACCGGCCAGCGGGGGTGACGGTCGCGGATTGTCCGCAGCACGGCAAAGATCTCCTCCTGCTGGAGGTCCATCGCCTTCACCACCCCCAGCACCAGATGGGCCTGGGACTCGCAGAAACGGATGTCCTCGGCCGGGTCATAGGCGCGCTCGCCCAGGCCGCGGGTGTCCAGAAAGCGCACCACCGGCGCCTCGGCCGGGTAGTCATAGAGGCGCGCCGTGCGGGTACAGGGGCGAAAGCCAGTGCCGATCTCCGCCCAGGGGCTGCCGGTCAGGGCCTGGATGATGGAGGTCTTGCCCGCCTGGGTCTTGCCCAGGAGCCAGATCACCGGCACGGGCTGGCGTTGTCTGGCGGCCTCCAGGCTGGCCGCTAACTCCTCATCCTGGACTCCTGGGTTCAGCAGGAGCCGGCGTAAGGCGGCAAAGTCCGGTAACCAGCGTTTAAGGGAGGGAAAGATGTTCATGTCCGATGACTTAGGGGCCGGATGTGTCCGAACGATGATTGCCGAGCAGGGGCTGACCTTCCGTCGTCCAGGCGCGTAACAGGTGGTTGGTGAGACCCTGATAGACCTCCTGGTTGGGGTAGCGCAGGCGGTACCCGTATTCCCCGAAGCGGTTCTCCTCCTGGTCGATGGTCAGATAGCCGGTCTGAAACATCAGCGCCTCGGTGGGGATGTTACCAACCGCGAAGGTGGAGAGGAGGCCGGGTGTCGGGTCGGCGCCGAGGTTTCAGGGCTTTGCGTCACCGGCGAAGAGTTGTATAGCCTTTTGATACATAATCATAACTCAAGATTTTTAATAGAAACAAAAAGCTTTCCTTTGGTTTCTCGGGGGCCTTATTCGGAGTTGCCCTGGGACCCCCAGGTTCCGGTGGCCCGGCGCGGGGCAAGTACCAGGGCCGGCACTTCCTGTCTGTTCAATCCAGGGATGGTCGGGACCGTCGCCCTATCCAGTCTGGCGCGGTTGTGTTGCCTGTCCCCGCTCCCCTACAATCCTTGGCGAGCTCAACCCACTACACCATTATGCTACGAGGGGGAATTATGGAACGTCGTTCATTCCTGCAGGGTGCCGGCATGGCCGGTATTCTGGCTTCCGGTATCGCGCCGGCCATTGTCCGCGCCCAGGAACCCATCCGCTGGCGTCTGGCGTCCAGTTTCCCCAAATCGCTCGACACCGTTTTTGGCGCCAGTGAGTCCTTTGCCCAGTACGTCTCGGACGCCACGGGGGGCAATTTTGTCATATCGGTTCATCCGGCTGGGGAACTCGTCCCCGCCTTCGGCGTGGTGGACGCGATCCAGCAGGGCACAGTCGAGTGCGCCCATACCGCGCCCTATTATTTCTTTGGTAAGGACGAGACCTTTGCGATCGACTGCTCCGTGCCCTTTGGCATGACCTCGCGCTCCATGACCGCCTGGATGTATGACGGCAATGGCCTCAAGCTGCTGCGCGACTTCTATACCGAGTACAACATCGTCAATTTCCCCTGCGGCAATACCGGCGCCCAAATGGGCGGCTGGTATCGCAAGGAGATCAAGTCGGTCAAGGATCTGGATGGCCTGAAGATGCGCATCTCCGCCTTCGCTGGTCGCGTTCTCGCCAAAGTGGGCCTGGTGGCGCAGACGCTCCCGGCCGGCGAGATTTACCAGGCCCTGGAGAAGGGCACCATTGATGCCTCCGAGTGGATCGGCCCCTATGACGATCTGCGTCTGGGCCTGCACAGGGTAGCTCCCTATTATTATTACCCGGCCTGGTGGGAGGGCAGCACCCAGTTCTCCATTTATATCAACGCCGAAAAGTGGAACAGCCTGTCCAAGGAATACCAGGCCATCGTCGCCCAGGCGGCGGCCGCCGCCCATGTTCAGTGCCAGGCGCGCTATGATGCCCGCAACCCGGCCGCTCTCAAGCAACTGATCGCCGAGGGCGCCACGTTGATGCGCTTCCCCAAGGACGTCATGGACGCCGCCTTCAAGGCTTCCCGCGAAGTCTATGCCGAGTTGGACGAGAAA
>JBFZDM010000170.1:0-5079 GCA_041307365.1 Chromatiaceae bacterium
AACGCCAATTGGCTGCTGCCTGCGGCCGGTGCGATTGCGGGCGCGGCAGACGACGGACAAGAGTCGCGTACCTCGGGCCTGCCCGATTGGATGCAGCCTTACGCGCAGCAGTACCTGCAGAACTCGCAGAACCTCTCGCAGACGCCGTTCACGCCCTACGGCGGGCAGGGCGTGGCACCGGTCAATGCGGACCAGCAGGCGGCGATCAACAACGCCCGCTCGCTTGCGATGGGCGGTGACCCGAACGTCAACGCCGCCCGCCAGCAGCAGATGAGCGTCGTGCGCGGCGACATGCTCAACAGCAACCCGTACATCGACCGCGTGGCGCAGGGCATCACCGACCGCATGGGCGAGGCCTATGCGACCGGCACGCGCGGCAACCTGACGAGCGCGTTCAATCGCGCAGGCGCAGACCCGCGCTACAGCAGTGCCTACGGGCAGACGGTGGGCAACTCCGACCGCGCGTTCACCGACAGCGTCGGGCAGACGATGGCGGGCCTGTACGGCGACAACTACCGCCAAGAGCGCAACGCGCAGGACTTGGCCTCGCGCTTCACGCCCAACTTCGCGGCCGACTCGCGCACGAACACCGAGGGGCTGTTCAACGCGGGCCTGCTGCAGCAGCAGACGGACCAGAGCCAGAACAACTTCGACTTCGGTCAGTTCCAGGCGCAGCAGCAGTACCCGTTCCAGATGAACAACGTGCTAGGCAATGCGATCAACCCGCAGTTCGGGCAGACGACAACCACAGACGACGGCGTGCCGTGGTGGATGCGGGCTGCGGGCGGTGCTGCGGCGGGGGTCGCGGCGTCGCGCTCGCTGTACCCGAGCCAGCAGCAGACCGGGCAGTCGGCTCCGTTCAATGATTACTTCAATCAGCCGTACCGCACCTGAGAGAGCGCAGACATGGCAGGACTTCTCGACTACGGTCAGCCCGATCCGCTGACGCTGGGGCTGCTCGGCTTCTCGCAGGCTATCTCCACCCCGCGCTCGCGTGGCGGTGGCGTGGCGGCTGCGCTGGGCGCGTTCCCGGCCGGTCAGATGCAGGCGGCTGAGATGCAGCGCCAGCGCGAGCAGGACATGCTGCGTCAGCAGGTCATGCAGGCGCAGATTGGCAAGTACCAGTTCGACATGGACACGTCGCGCGCTACGGCTGAGGCGGCGCAAGGGGAGCAGCAACGCCTTGCTCAATTGGGGCAGTGGATACAGACGAACAAGCCCGAACTGTTCCCGGCGTTCCAGTTGGACCCGAAGTCGGTTGCGGCGCAACTGCTGCCGCAGAAGCCCGGCCGCGTAACGGTAAAGCCCGGCGAGAAGCTGTACGAGGACGGGAAGTGGGATGCGCCGCTGGTCACTGGTGAGCCCAGGCCCGCCCAGCCGACGGAACTGGAAAAACTCATGGAGGCACGGGACAAGTTCCCGCCCGGCAGCCCGAACTACAACTTGTTTAACGACGCCATCCGCAAGCAATCGACTCACGCGCCAGCGTCCACCACCAACGTCATGACAGGGCAAATTGTCCCGGTAGAGATAGACGGCAAGCCCGGTTACGTGATGCCGGGCAAGGATGGGACCGTGGTCCCGATCCCCGGCATCGCTCCGACCGGGACGCAGAAGGCTGCGGACGCAAGCAAGAGCAAGACCGCATCCCAGACGGCGCTTGCGGACCGCATGATCGGCAAGGTGGACGAGGCGCTGGAGAACGTCAGCAAGTGGACGACAGGGGTTACCGGCGGCATTGCGGCAAACATCCCCGGCACCGCCGCTGTCGATTTCCGCTCGACCATCGAAACGATCAGAGCCAACCTCGGCTTCCAGGAGTTGCAGGCCATGCGCGAGGCGTCGCCTACGGGTGGCGCGCTGGGCGCGATTGCGGTGCAGGAGTTGGTATCCCTGCAATCGACTGTTGCAAGCCTTGACCCGAGACAGAGCCCCGACACGATCCGCAGGAACTTGCAGCAGATTCGCAAGCATGTCGAAGCGTGGAGGAACGCGGTTAATCAAGCGAACCGCA
Source organism: Chromatiaceae bacterium (assembly GCA_041307365.1). Classification (GTDB taxonomy): domain Bacteria; phylum Pseudomonadota; class Gammaproteobacteria; order Chromatiales; family Chromatiaceae; genus M0108. The sequence goes on from JBFZDM010000170.1 coordinate 2,015, forward strand.
CGCCCGGACAGTCGCCCGGCGCGACCGGCGGCTGGAGCATCCAGCGGGAGCAGTGATGGCGAAGTATTCGGTTACAGGCCCGGATGGGCAGAAGTACACCGTCACCGCGCCGGATGACGCGACCGACGAGCAGATCATGGCTTACGTCCAGCAGAGCGCGGACAAGAAGTCGGCCATGGGCGGCGGCCCTGCGCAGAAGGGCACCAAGCAGCCGGGGCTGCGCGAAGCGGGCGCGAGTATGCCCACCGCCGCGCGCGGCTTCATCAACGCCGCGCAGGGGCCGTTGTTCAACTTTGCGGACGAAATCGCGGCGGGCGGCGCGGCAGTTGTTGATCGCGTGACCGGGCGCAATCCCGGCTTCACGCTGTCGGACCTGTACACGCGCTATCGGGACGTTGCACGCGGTGCGTCCGAGAGCTACCAGAAGGAAAACCCGATTGCCGCACCGCTCACACAGGCGGGGGCGTCAATGGCGACGCTCGGCCCGCTCGGCATGGGCGGTGCGCCCGCCGCCGGGCCTGCGTCCGCCATTACGCGGGCTGCGATGATCGGGGGCGCGCAGGGCGCACTGGGTGGCGCGGGTGGCGCGCAGGAGATGAGCGACATCCCTGCGGACGCGGCGCTCAGTGGCGCATTCGGTACGCTTACGGGCGGCGTTTTGTCAGGCGTCCAGCAGGCCGGCAGCGCGACGTTGCGCAACATGGCTGCACGCGCAAGCAATACGCGGACGGGCCAGCGCACGGCGTCCGACCTAGCGCGTGAGCGTGTGGCGACCGCTATCGTGCGGGACACGCCCGACGCGCTCACACAAAACCCAGCCCGCGCTGCACAGTACCCGATTCGCAAGATCACGCGCCTGGGCGATGATGCGGTTATTGCTGACTCCGCTGGCCGCAATACGCGCGAACTGCTCGACACAGTGTCGAACATGCCGGGGCGCAGCGGCAACCAAGCCGAGCAACTGGTGCGGTCGCGGCAGAACCTGCGATTCTCGCGGCTGGAGGGCGCGGCAGAGCGTGGGCTGCAAACCAGTGGACGCAGGCTATCCGGCACGGTGGAGGATCTAGTCGAGCAGCGCGCAACCGCTGCCGCGCCGCTGTACGAAAGGGTGCGCCAGATCGCGGTGCCTGCCGATGCGCGACTGTCCGACCTAGTGCAGCGTTCAAAGGATCTCGGCGCGGACAAGATTGCACGCACCATCGCCACAGCGCGCGGCTTGCCGTACACGCTGGACGACGATCTGGCAAAAGGCGCTGCGGCGCGGCTGTCCATGCGTGACCTCGACCACCTTAAAGAAGGGCTGGACGACCTCATCAGCAAGCAAATCAAGCCTGACGGCAGCATCTCGCGACAGGGGCGTGCGCTGATGGATCTGCGCAAGGATCTGCTCACGACGCTGGACGGCGCAACGACCCCGCGTGGCGGCGACTCGCTGTACAAGGCGGCGCGCGATGCGTTCTCCGGGCCGACGGCTCTCATCGACGCGGCAGAGAAGGGCAAGCGCGCGATGGTGCAGGACGCCGAGACGCTGCGCGGCATCACTAGCGGCATGACGCAATCGGAGCTTGATGCGTTCCGCGTGGGTGCGTTTGAGGCGCTGCGCAACAAGATCGGCACGCAGGGCGGGCAGACAGAGTTGCTGAAGTTCTACAGCAACAAGAACATGCAGGAGCGCCTGCGCGTGCTGTTTCCCGACATTAAGGGATACAACGACTTCAAGCGTGAGGTCACGCGCGAGATCGTAAAGCGGCGCGTGGAAGGCGTTGTTGGCGGCTCGCAGACGTTCTCGCGTGGCGCACGCCAGGACGACGAAGCGGCGGCGTTGCTGGAAGGCGCGGCAGGGGTGGCGTCGGCCGCGAAGGGCGGCATCCTCGCGCCCCTTGCTGCGGCCAGAAAGCTGGGAACGCGCGCGTCAATGCCAGAGCCCGTGCGCGACGAGATCGGCCGTCTGCTCATGCAACGCGGCCCGCAGGCGCAGCAGACGCTGGGCGACTTGTCGCGCTACCTGACGGAAATCAACGCACGGCGCGGCGCGGTCGCCAACGAACTGGGCCTGCTGGGCGGCTCGTCGATCAATGCACTGATTGGAAACTGATATGGCCGTCCCGTCCGTAATCACCGACCTGTCGGCAACCGCCGCGTCCAACAGCCCCGCAGGGGGCGACGCGGTATTCCCAGACCTCGACAACTACCTGCGCGCCCATGCCAGCTTGATCCGCTACGGCGACAGCAAGGCCGCCAACATCAGCAGCGCCGCGACAACCGACATCGGAGCCGCTGCCGGCCGCGTGGTGGATGTTACCGGCACCGCGACGATCACCTCGCTCGGCACCGTCTCGGAAGGCGTCTGGAAGATTGTGCGCTTCACAGGTGCATGCACCCTGACGCACAACGCGACCTCGCTCATCCTTCCGGGTGGGGCGAACATCACGGCTGCGGCGGGCGACTGCGCGATCGCCGTGTCGCTGGGCAGCGGCAACTGGGTGGTGACGCACTACCAGCGGGGCGGGGCGGTGCGTGCGTCGCGGTTCACGGCGGTTGGCGCATCAAGCCCGTCAAGCAGTGGCTACGTCACGTCGTATACCGAGACGGAGGATGTTGGCAGCAATTTCGACCCATCGACGGGAATTTTCACCGCGCCGCAGACGGGGGTCTACAGCTTCGCGTTTGTCGTGCGCGGGCGCGTGGCGGCCGATAGCCAACTGTCCATGACGTGCGAACTGCGCCGCGACGGCGTGAGTGTCGGTGCGGTCGCAACGAGTCAATGGGCGCACGCAATAAGCTTCCTCGGCGCGGAGGAGCACGATTTCACCTATTCGCGCGCGGTGTACCTGTCCGCAGGACAAGAGGTGCAGATTTACGTGACGTTTAGTTCCGGCACGTCGTACACCTGCCAATCCTTCGCGGGCGTCTACCTCGGGCGCGGCGAGACGTAATGCGCTCGGCGCTCGCGCTGGCCCTGCTGCCACTGCAAGCGCTCGCCCAGCCCTACGTCGAGGCGGGTATAGGCGCGCAGTTGGGCGGCTGTATTTACCGCTGGCGCGTCGAAGTTGAGCCCGACGCCA
>JBFZDM010000174.1:0-10775 GCA_041307365.1 Chromatiaceae bacterium
CAAGCCATTTTTCGGCGCCAATTCCCGGGACGCAGGAGAAGTCGCGTGGGTTCTTCGCACCAGCGTCATGCCAAGGCGCGGGCCTGAGCCACGTTGCGAAGATCACTGATGCCCATCGGCGTCCCAGCACCTTCCATGGCATTGCGAATATCGGTGTTGCGCTCCTCACGTAGCGCTAATCAACCGGTGATTTCAGGTTAAACCAAAATAAGTCTAATACTCAACCCCTGTCCATGACCTACCCCCAGGAGGCCGTGGCCGGCGAGATCGACGAACTCCCGCCAGGGACAAGGCACCCGCCAACCGAGATTCTTGGTTTCCTCGCCTGCCGGGGCATAATGGGGGCCATCGACCCGTTGGAGGAACCCCATGGAAATCTCAACCGCCGTTATCCTGATGATAGTCGTGCTGGCGATCTTCTATCTCGTTGCCATCCACAACCGGCTGGTGGCGCTGCGGAATCGTTTTCGCAACGCCTTCGCCCAAATCGAGGTGCAGCTCAAGCGCCGCCATGATCTGATCCCGAATCTGGTGGAGATCGCCAGGCGATACCTGGCGCACGAGCGCGAGACATTGGAGGCAGTGGTCACGGCGCGGCAGGGGGCGGTGGCGGGGCTGTCACGGGCGGCGGCGAATCCAGCGGACGCGGCGGCCATCACTGGGCTCGGCCAGGCGGAGGGGGCATTGACAGGGGCACTCGGGCGCCTGAACCTGGTCGTGGAGGCCTATCCGGACCTCAAGGCGGACGCCAACATGCGGCAGTTACACGAGGAGCTGGCGAGCACGGAGAATAAGGTGGCCTTCGCCCGGCAGTCCTTTAACGATCAGGTGATGGCCTACAACACTTATCGCCAGTCCTTCCCGCAACACCTGGTGGCCGGCCTCTTTGGCCACGGCGAGGACGCGCGCTGGCTGGAGTTCGCCGATAGCGCCGCCATTCAGCAGGCGCCCAAGGTCACCTTCTAGCCCCCCGGCCATGGACTTTTTTGGCGCCCAGGACGCGGCCCGGCGGCGAACGGCGGGGCTGGTGGTGCTCTTCGCCCTGGCGGCCGCCGGCCTAGTGACCGTCACCAGCCTGTTACTAAGCTTGGTGCTGGGCCTATCCGGGACAGGACCGGCCGCCAACCTGGAGGGAAATCCGACGGCCTTCGACTGGTTGGCCTTTGGGGCGATCGCGGCGGTGGTGGCCCTGGTCGTCGCCGCCGGCAGCCTTTACAAAATCCTCGTCTTGTCCCGTGGTGGCGGCGCGGTGGCGGAAGCCCTGGGGGGTCGCCTCATCGCCCCGGACACGGAGGACCCCGACTCGCGCCGGGTGCTGAACCTGGTGGAGGAGATAGCCATCGCCTCGGGGACCGTGGTGCCGAGTGTCTATCTGCTGGGGGAAGAGGCCGGCATCAACGCCTTCGCCGCAGGCCTGACCCCAGCCAACGCCGTCATCGGCTTGACTCAGGGCGCGGTGGCGGGTCTGTCGCGAGATCAGCTCCAGGGGGTCATTGCCCACGAATTCAGTCACATCCTCAATGGCGACATGCGGCTCAACATCCGCCTCGCAGGGTTGTTGCACGGAATTCTGCTCATTGGCCTGATCGGCCGAGGACTTGTTCAGGCTGGGGGACGGGGTGGGGGGCGGCGCGGACGCGACAGAGCGGGATTGATGGTAGTGGGTCTGGGTCTCATGGCCACCGGCTTTACCGGGACCCTCTTCGCCAATCTCATCAAGGCCTCGGTAAGCCGGCAGCGCGAGTTTTTGGCGGATGCCTCCGCCGTGCAGTTCACCCGCAATCCCCAAGGGATCGCCGGGGCACTGAAACGCATCGGGGCGGTGAGCACCCATGGCCTGCTTAGCCATCCGCGGGCCCCGGAAATGAGTCATGCCTATTTCGCCCAGGGGATCCGCTCCCTCCTCGGGCGCCTGTCCGCCACCCATCCACCGCTGGAAACGCGCATCCGTCGCCTCGAACCGAGCTGGAAGGGGCGCTTCGAGGAAGCCCTGGAGGCAGGAAAGCCGGTGGCGGAAGACCAAGCCCCAGCAGTGGCCTCGGGTCTGGCCAGTTCCGCCGGGGACTTGGCTGCTGGCACGGCCAGCGACCTGGTCCAGGCCACCCAGGCGGCCATCGACCAGATCGGCCGGCCCGACGAGGCCCATCTGCGTTACGCCCACTCCCTGATTGGCGACTTGCCCGCCGCCTTGCGCTGGGCCGCCCGCGAGCCCTATGGCGCCCAGACCCTGGTCTTCGCCCTGCTGCTGGACCCGGACACCGCCATCCGCCAGCGCCAGCTCGCCCTGCTGGAGACCGGCATCGACGCCGGCCTGGGCGCGGAGACATCGCTTCTCTTTCCCGCCGTCCTGGCCACGCGGCGCGAGCAGCGCTTGCCCCTGCTGGACCTCTCCCTGCCGGCCCTGCGCCAGCTTTCCGTGCCCCAGCTTCAGGGCTTCAAGGCAGCCATGGAGGCCCTGATCGGCGCCGATGGGCGGGTGCGGCTGTTCGAGTGGTGCCTGTCGCGCATCCTGATCTCCGGACTGGATCCGGATTTTGGCAATAGCCAGCGAGGGGTGACAGGACAGAGGGATTGCGCCGACCTCGCCGCGGAATGCACCCTGGTCCTGTCCTTGCTGGCCCGGATTCAGGACGATGGGGATGCCGCCCGGATGGCCTTCACCGCCGCCAGCAAGGTCATCAGCATGGCCATACCCCAACCCATGGAGGGGGGACTCATAGATCACCACGCCCTCGACCAGGCGCTGGAGCGATTGGTCGGGCTCAAGCCCCAGGCCAAGCACCAATTGCTGCAAGCCTGCGCGGCCGCCATTCTGGCGGATGACAAGGTCACCCCAGCGGAACTGGAGGTGGTACGCGCCATCGGGGCTGTTCTCGACTGCCCCATACCGCCCCTTCGGATCCAGGGTCGTCTGGGACCCTGATCGCCGAAGGCGGTGGCTAACGGGGGATGGCAGCGCGCCAGCGGGGCCTGGTCATGGGGACGCGGGTCGCGTTTGAACCTGACGAACTGGTAGCTCATGGCGACAGGACCTGGCAACCTGGGTAACGGCTGGTTTCGAGGCCCAGAACCAGGCCACCCCGGTTGCCTTGGCGCTAGTCCCGAGAACCAGGGGCGAGTCGCGCATGGGAGCCATCACACAAGGGCGGTGTGGCGGTTTGCTTGCATTGGCAAAGATAGTAGGTGCCGTCCTCGGTGGGCGTGAAGGGCATGGGGTCTATGCCCTGATGGGAGCCATCGCAGTAGGGTTGGTTGGCGGAGAGGCCGCAGGCGCACCAGTAGATGGTCTGGCCGCCCTTGAGTTCGACGGCAGCGGGTTCAGTGGCGGCTATTATGGGCTTGGTCATGGCATTTGCCTCGTGGGTGGTCAGTCGTAAAGGATGTGGCTGGTCAGTCGTAAAGGAGGTAGGGGGCGCGCTCCTCGCGCCAGGCCGCCTCGTCGGCGGTAAGCCGGGCATCAAGGTCGGCGGGGACGGCCTGGGGATCATCGACCCAGTCACGCAGCAGGGTCCCGCCGGCGAGGAGGTCGATGGCCAGGCGTTCGGTCTCGTATTCGTAGGGGAAGTCGCGCCATATGGGGTAGTCCGGATACTCCAGGCGCAGGGCCTTGAGGAAGAGGGCCGCCAACCGGTAGGGCCGGAAACGGCCGTGATCGTAGCTCGCCAGGTCGGTGTGGATCTGGAGACCCGAGCAGAGACGACCCGCGTGTTTGTGGAAGCAGGGCTCGAAGTGGCAGGGGCGCAGCAAGGCGCCCTCCAGCCAGTCCGGTCGCAAGGCCGCCATGCGGGCAAGCAGCCGGCGGCTGTCGATGTCCGGAGCCCCCACCACTTCCAGCGCGACTGTGGTCCCCCGGCCTTCCGACAGGGTGGTGCCCTCGAAGAGGACCGTGCCGGGGAAGCAGCGGGCCATGTTGAGGCTGGCGGCGTTGGGGCTGGGGTTGATCCAGGGCATCTGGTGCAGGGGCCAGCCGTAACCTGGGCCTTCATCGATACGGTAGCCGGCCATGGTCAGGACCTCCAGGTCGAGATCCAGGCCAAGCCAAGCCACCAGCCAGCGCGCCAGTTCGCCAAAGGTAAGGCCGTGGCGCATGATGAGTGGGGCGGCGCCGACGAAGCTCTCCCAACCCGCCTCCAGGAGGGTCCCCTCGATGGGCCGGCCGGCGGGGTTGGGGCGGTCCAGCACCCAGATCGTCTTCCCCACCTGGGCGCAGGCCTCAAGCACATAGGCCAGGGTGGTGACATAGGTGTAGATGCGGGTGCCGATGTCCTGGAGGTCCACCAGGAGGACGTCGAAGGTCTCCAGCATGGCGGTTGTCGGACGGCGGACCTGGCCATAGAGGCTGAAGACGGGAATGCCATGGACCGGATCCCGATAGTCCTGGGTCTCGACCATGTTGTCCTGCTTGTCGCCGCGCATGCCGTGTTGGGGGCCAAAGGCAGCGGCGAGGTCAAGCCCAGGGGTCGCCATCAGGGCATCCAGGCTGTGCCGGCCCTCGGCCGTTACAGACGCTGGATGCCCGAGCAGGGCCAGTCGCCGGCCGCGCAAGGCGTCCAGGCGCGGGCTGGCGAGGAGGACAGTGATGCCGGGCTGCATGGAAGGCGAGGTTCCTTATCGAATGGGGTGGCGATCAGGCGGAGATCACCGCCGGAAAATCGCAAATGGGATCATACGCCAATGACCTGCCCCAGGGATAAGGCAGGGTGGCGATGGCGGGTGACAAGGTGGAAGACATGAACCTGACCTCGTCGGCTTGGATCGCGGAAGAAGGGCACCACATCATTGAGGCAAGAGATTCCAGCAAGCCGCCCTCCCCGTCAAGCCCCGCCACCCTCGTCGCGGCGACTGACGATAATCAAGGTCTAGCGATTCAGGCATTCTGTACTATGATATTCGAGCTATCTTCTCGTCCCGGCGGCTAGGTGCTTCTGCGTTTACCGACCTATCCCGCCCCGCCGCGCCTAGCCCAGATCCCCCTGATCAACCCTTCCCGTTCGATCACGCACCCCAAAATGCCATGACAGAGTACGCCCTCATCCTGGTCGGCACCGTGCTGGTCAACAACTTCGTCCTGGTCAAGTTTCTCGGCCTCTGCCCCTTCATGGGCGTATCGAAAAAGCTGGAGACGGCCATTGGCATGGGCCTGGCGACGACCTTCGTCCTCACCCTGTCCGCCGTTTCCACCTGGCTGGTCAACCAGTATCTGCTGGTGCCCCTGGGCATCGATTACCTGCGGACCATCGCCTTCATCCTGGTCATCGCCGTGGTGGTCCAGTTCACGGAGACGGTGATGCACAAGACCAGCCCAGTGCTCTATCAGGTGCTGGGCATCTTCCTGCCCCTCATCACCACTAACTGCGCCGTGCTGGGCGTGGCCCTGCTCAACCTCCAGGCCGAGCATGGCTTCGTGGAGGCCACCCTCTACGGTTTTGGCGCCGCCATCGGCTTTTCCCTGGTGCTGATCCTTTTCGCCGCCATCCGCGAGCGGGTGGAGGTGGCGGACGTGCCGGAGCCCTTCCGTGGCAGTGCCATCGCGCTGGTCACGGCGGGCATCATGTCCCTGGCCTTCATGGGCTTCGCCGGCCTGGTGTCCGCCTGAGCCAGGGCTACTTCAGGCATTGCCGCCATGCTGACCGCCATCCTCGCCATCGCCATCCTCGCCGCCCTTTTCGGGCTGCTGCTGGGTTATGCGGCGATCCGCTTTCGGGTCGAGGGGGATCCCATCGCCGAAAAGATCGACGCCCTGCTGCCCCAGACCCAGTGCGGCCAGTGTGGCTACCCCGGCTGCAAGCCCTACGCCGAGGCCGTGGCCAAGGGCGAGGCGCCGATCAACAAGTGCGTGCCCGGCGGTACGACGACGGTCATCGCCCTGGCGGACCTCCTTGGCCGTGACCCCTTACCCCTGGAAGGCGCCGCCGAGGAAAAACCCAAGGCCATCGCCGTCATCGACGAGACGGAGTGCATTGGCTGCACCCTCTGCCTCCAGGCCTGCCCGGTGGACGCTATCCTGGGCGCGGCCAAGCAGATGCATACCATCATCGCCAGCGAATGCACCGGCTGCGAACTCTGCCTCAAGCCTTGTCCAGTGGAATGTATCCACATGGTCCCCATCCCCACCGGGACGGGTAATTGGATGTGGCCCTATCCAGCGCGCCAGCCCGATCGGGCCGCCACCTGACGCAAGGGAGGCCCTAGCTTGGACTCAGCCATGCACCCATCCCGGCTCCGCGCCCAACAGCGCCCCCTCTGGACCTTCCACGGCGGCCTGCACCTGCCTGACGAGAAGGACCTGTCGAACGGCATGCCTCTGACAGCCGCGGCCCTGTCACCCCGGCTGGTCATTCCGTTGCAACAACACATCGGCACCCCGGCCAAGGCGGTGGTAGCCGTGGGCGATCGGGTCCTCAAGGGCCAGTTGATCGGCGAGGCCCAGGGCGCCGTGAGCGCCCCTGTCCATGCCTCCAGCTCGGGTACCGTCCTCGCCATCAGGTCCCACCCGGTCCCCCATGCCTCGGGCCTGAACGCCCCCTGCATCCTCATCGAGACGGACGGCGAAGAACGCTGGGCCGAGCTGCCGCCGCCCCTGGGACCCAGGCCAGACCCGGCGGCCCTGCGCGAGCGCATCCGCTGGGCGGGTATCGTCGGCCTGGGCGGCGCCGCCTTTCCCAGCAGCGTCAAGCTGAACCCGGGACCAGGCCAGCGCATCCGGACCCTGATCATCAATGGCGCCGAGTGCGAGCCCTATATTAGTTGCGACGACCGCCTGATGCGGGATAGACCCGGCCGTATCCTGCAGGGTGTCCGCCTGCTGCGGGACCTGCTGGGGGTCGAGGAATGCCTCATCGGCATCGAGGACAACAAAGCCGCCGCCATCACGGCCTTGCGCCAGTCACTGGCGGAGGGGGGCGACGCGGCCGGCATCGAGGTCATCGCCATCCCCACCCTCTATCCGTCGGGGGGGGAAAAGCAGCTCATTCGCGTCCTCACCGGCCTGGAGGTGCCCAGCCGGGGCATCCCGGCCCAGATCGGCGTCCTGTGCCAGAACATCGCCACCGCCGCCGCCATCGCCGACGCGGCCATCGATGGCAAGCCCCTCATCTCGCGGATCGTCACCCTGACCGGGCGCGGCCTGGGTCGGCCCTGTAACCTGGAGGTTCCCCTCGGCACGCCATTTCGGGATCTCCTTGACCAAGCTGGCGGCCTGACTTCCAGGCTGGAGCGGCTGCTGATCGGCGGTCCCATGATGGGCTACGCCTGCGATGACCTGGACATGCCGGTGACCAAGGCCGTCAACTGCATCCTGGCCCTGACCCAGTCCGAGGCCCCGGACCCAGGACCAGCCCTGGCCTGCATCCGCTGCGGCGCCTGCGCCGAGGTCTGCCCCGTCAGCCTGCTGCCCCAGCAGATGTATTGGCACGCCCGTGCCCGGGACCTGGACAAGGTCCGGGACTACAATCTCTTCGATTGCATCGAGTGTGGCTGCTGCGCCCTGGTCTGCCCCTCCCATATCCCCCTGGTCCAGTATTACCGCTACGCCAAGACCGAATGTCTGGCGCGAGACCAGGAGAAACGCCAGGCTGAACAGGCGCGCCTGCGCCACGAGGCCCGGGAAGCCCGGCTTGAGCGGCTGGAGCAGGAGCGCAAGGCCAACTTGCGCAAGAAGAAGGACGAACTGGCGAACAGGCCGGCGAGCGCGCGGGAAACCACCAAGCTGGCGGCGACGTCACCGGACGACACCGCCGAGGACCCGAAAAAGGCCGCCATCGCCGCCGCCCTTAAGCGCGCGGCGGAGAAAAAGGCAGCCCTGGCCAGTCAGGGCCTGGCGCCAAAAAACACCGAGAACCTGGCGCCGGCCCAGCAGCGCCAGGTGGAGGCCGCCGAGGCGCGCCGTCGCGAGCTGAATGCGGCGGAAGACGCGGCGCGGCCGCAGGAATAAGTCATGATGCGGCCCGCCATCGTCTCCTCCCCCTTCGCCGGGCGCCTCAATCGCACCGACCAGGTTATGCTCCAGGTCATCCTGGCCCTGATTCCTGGCACCCTGGCCATGGTCTGGTACTTCGGCTGGGGCGTCCTCATCAATATGGCCCTGGCCAGCGTCTTCGCCCTGGCCAGCGAGGCCCTGGTGATGTGGTTACGCCGCCGGCCCGCGCTGCCCGCCCTCGGCGACTTGAGCGCCCTGGTCACGGCCCTGCTCTTCGCCATCGCCGTTCCGCCGACCCTACCCTGGTGGCTGACCCTGATCGGCATCGCCTTCGCCATCATCATCGTCAAGCAACTTTATGGGGGGCTCGGCTACAACCCCTTCAATCCGGCCATGGCGGGCTATGTCTTTCTGCTTATCTCCTACCCCCTGGCCATGACGACCTGGCTGGCGCCCGACATCCCGGAACTGCTCGCCGCGCGGGATCTGGCCACCCTCTCCTTCCTGGATTCGGCCCGGATCATCTTCACCGGCGCACTGCCGCCGAACCTGGCCTGGGACGCGGTGAGCGCCGCCACGCCCTTGGACGAAATGTTCACCAAGCTGGACCAAAACGCCACTATCCCCGAGATTCTCGCCAGCCCCGTGTGGGGAGACTTTGGCGGACGCGGCTGGGAATGGGTCGGCAACTGGTTTCTCCTAGGCGGCATCTTCCTGCTCTGGCGCCGCGTCATCACCTGGCACATCCCCATGGCCGTGATGGCCGGCCTGCTCCTCCCGGCGGGGCTCTTCTGGCTACTGGACCCCCAAGCCTTCCCCTTCCCGGCCTTTCACCTCTTCGCCGGCGGCACCATCCTGGGGGCCTTCTTCATTGCCACCGACCCGGTCACCGCCTGCACCACCCCCAGAGGCCAGCTTATCTATGGCGCCGCCATTGGTCTCATCACCCTGATGATACGCCACTGGGGTGGCTATCCGGACGCCGTGGCTTTCGCCGTCTTGCTCATGAACATCGCCGCCCCCACCATCGACCACTACACTCAGCCCCGCGTATTTGGGCATGGCCGGAGGGAAAAGACATGATCAAAAAGCCCATCCTCGTCGCCGGCGGCATCCTCGGCGCCTTCGCCATCGCCGGCGTCGGCCTGGTAGTCCTCACCCATTTCCTGACCGACGAGCGCGTTGCCGCCAATCAGCGCGAGGCCATGCTGGTCAAATTCCGCGCCATCCTGCCGACCGAGCCAGGGACTGGTGCACCCCTCATGGACAACGACCCCCTGCTGGACCGCATCCAGGTCAGCGCCCCGGACCTGCTCGGCGCCCCCGCCACGGACGTCTATCGCGTACGCCAGCACGGCGAGCCGGTGGCGGTCATCCTCACCCCCATTGTCCCCGACGGCTACGCCGGCCCCATCCGGCTGCTGGTGGCCGTCAAGACCGACGGCACCCTGGGCGGGGTGCGCGTCCTCGACCACCATGAGACCCCGGGTCTGGGGGACAAGATCGAGGAACGTAAGAGCGACTGGATCAAGGAGCAGTTCGATGGCAAGGGCCTGGGTCGGCCGGCGGAAGAGCGTTGGCTGGTGAAACGCGATGGTGGTGATTTTGATCATTTCACTGGTGCCACTATCACCCCGCGATCCATCGTCAAGGCAGTAAAAAACACCCTCAAGTTCGTAACCCGCGAGGGTTCCGCCCTCTATGCACAGCCCCACGCGGTGGCCCCGGACCCAGCTTCAAAGGAGGCCACCTGATATGGCCAGCCCCTCCTATAGCGCCATCGTCGGCGACGGCCTCTGGCGCCAGAACCAGGCCCTGGTCGCCCTCCTCGGCCTCTGCCCCCTGCTGGCCACAACCACCTCGGCCACCAATGGACTCGGCATGGGGCTCGCCACCACCGCCGTGCTGATCATGTCCAATGTGGCCATCTCGCTGATTCGCAATCTGATGCGCCCCGAGGTCCGTCTGCCGGTCTTCGTGCTGGTGATCGCCTCCTTCGTCACCGCCGTCGAACTGGTCATGCAGGCTTATTTCTATGACCTCTACGTTGTTCTGGGGATCTTCATCCCTCTTATCGTCACCAACTGTGTCATCATTGGCCGCGCCGAGGCGTTCGCCTCCCGCAACCGCGCGGATCGCGCCTTGGTGGACGGCCTCTCCATGGGCCTTGGCTTCACCCTGGTCCTCACGACCCTGGGCGCCATCCGTGAATTCCTCGGCCAGGGCACCCTCTTCCACCAGGCCGACCTCCTCTTCGGCGAAGGCGCTCGGCTCTTCGAACTCTCCCTGGGCGAAGGTTTTCAAGGTGCCCTGCTCGCCATCCTCCCACCTGGTGCCTTCATCGCCCTCGGCCTTCTGATCGCACTCAAGAACCTCCTCGACAAGGCCTTGGCGCGGCGGGAGGCTACGGCAAGGGTTTCTGCCGCTTCACCCCCTGGCGATGGGCATCCCGCGGGTAAGGTTACGGAACACCCGGTGCCTGCTATAACCTAGCGGTACTGCCCTTGCGTTGAAATAGATGCCATATGTTCCATCCCAGCCACCAGGGCAGGCACTGCATAATCCGCGGACTCGCCTATCCGATCTCGCCGCATCGCCATACAAAGCCCTGCGCTGATATTTCCCCCTCTGCCACGCAACCCTGAGCGGCCTGGATACCATCTCTCCCGACCCTGCAGCCGTTAACATATCCCTGAAATTCCATAAAGGGGGCGCCGACCTGGTGTCGATCCATCCCCCGATCGCCAGCAGAGACCGCAACGATGAACTACACCCTCATCCTTGAAGAGTTGGGCAAGGCCAGTCTGTTCGAGCTCTATCGCTTGAATGCGGCCATCGGCAACCAGCTCGATGACCC
>JBFZDM010000432.1:0-3388 GCA_041307365.1 Chromatiaceae bacterium
TCAGCGCCAACCCATCGCGGCGTATGGAATCAGAGATCCGCCTCCGCGAAGCCGCGCCCCTTGACCACCCGGTCGATCTCGATCAAGGTCTCCAGCAATTCGCGCATCCGCCCCAGGGGCCAGGAGTTGGGCCCGTCGCTGAGGGCACTGGCGGGGTCAGGGTGGGTCTCCACGAAGAGACCGGAGATGCCCGCGGCCACCGCCGCCCGCGCCAGCACGGGGACAAACTCCCGCTGACCACCGGACCGGTCGCCCTGCCCCCCCGGCAACTGGACCGAGTGGGTGGCGTCGAAGACCACCGGACAGCCGGTCTCGCGCATCACCGCCAGGGCGCGCATGTCCGAGACCAGGTTGTTGTAGCCGAAGCTCACCCCCCGCTCACAGACCATGATCTGGTCGTTGCCCGTGGAGCGGGCCTTTTCCACCACCCGCTTCATGTCCCAGGGGGCCAGGAACTGGCCCTTCTTTATGTTGACCGGCAGGCCCATGTCGGCGACGGCCAGGATGAAATTGGTCTGGCGGCAGAGGAAGGCCGGCGTCTGCAGAACATCCACCACCGCGACCACCTCCTCCAGCGGTGTGTCTTCGTGGACATCCGTGAGGACCGGGACGCCCAGGCCCTGGCGCACCGACTCGAGGATGCGCAGGCCGGTCTCCAGGCCGGGGCCGCGAAAGCCGCCGATGGAGGATCGGTTGGCCTTGTCGAAAGAGGACTTGAAGATGAAGGGGACCTCCAGTTCCTCCGTCAGCTCCTTCAAGTAGCCCGCCGTCTCCTGGGCCAGGCCCGCGCTCTCGATGACGCAGGGTCCGGCGATCAGGAAAAGGGGCCGATCCAGGCCGACCTCGAAGTTCAGGAGTCGCATCGGGATACCCTCTCGCCCGCCGCCTTCCGGTACTCGATGGCGGCGCGAATGAAGCCGCCGAAGAGGGGGTGGCCATCCCGCGGCGTCGAAGTGAACTCGGGGTGGAACTGGCAGGCGATGAACCAGGGATGATCCGGGATCTCCACCATCTCCACCAGGCGGCCATCCAGGGACCAGCCGGAGAAACGCAGGCCAGCATCCTTCAGGGGATCCAGGTAGCGGTTGTTGAACTCATAGCGATGGCGGTGGCGTTCCCGCACCTGGGGCTGACCATAAACGGCCCGGGCCAGACTGCCCGGCTCCAGGCGGCAAGTCTGCCCGCCGAGGCGCATGGTCCCGCCCAGGTCCGTGTCCTGAGCGCGCCGCTCGACCTGGCCCTTCTCGGTCAGCCACTCGGTGATGAGGGCAATGACCGGGTAGGGGGTCGCGGCGTTGAATTCCGTGCTGTGGGCGCCCTCCAGCCCGGCCACGTCGCGGGCGTACTCGATCACCGCCACCTGCATCCCCAGACAGATACCCAGATAGGGGATGCGGCTCTCGCGGGCGTAGCGCACCGCCTGGATCTTGCCCTCGATGCCGCGCTCGCCGAATCCGCCGGGTACCAGGATGGCGTCCAGGCCCTGGAGGCAGTCAGTGCCCTGGGTCTCGACCCGCTCGGAATCGACGTAACGGATGCGCACCCGGGTGTGGGTCTGGACACCGGCGTGGGCCAGGGCCTCGGACAGGGACTTGTAGGCCTCGGTGAGGTCCATGTACTTGCCGACCATGCCCACCGTCACCTCGGCGACGGGCTTGTCGAATCCATCCAGCACCCGCTGCCACTCCCTCAGGTCCGCTGGCGGGGCCGCCAGGCCGAACTGATTCACCACCAGATCATCCAGCTTCTGAGCGTGGAGCAGCATGGGGATACGGTAGATGTTGTCCGCGTCCACCGCGGAGATAACCGCCCCCTCCGGGACATTGGTAAAGAGAGCGATCTTGCGCCGCTCGGGCTTGGGAATGTCCTGCTCGGCGCGGCACAGCAGGATGTCGGGCTGGATACCGATGGACCTCAGTTCCTTGACCGAGTGCTGGGTGGGCTTGGTCTTGATCTCGCCGGAGGTCCTGATATAAGGCACCAGCGTCAGGTGCATGAAAAGGGCATTCTCGCGCCCCTCTTCCACCCGCATCTGGCGGATGGCCTCCAGGAAGGGCAGGGATTCGATGTCCCCCACCGTGCCGCCGATCTCCACCATGGCGATATCCGCGTCGCCGGCGCCCAAGCGTATGCTGGCCTTGATCTCATCCGTGATGTGGGGGATCACCTGCACCGTCCCGCCAAGGTAGTCGCCACGGCGCTCCTTGCGGATGACGCTCTCGTAGATCTGGCCCGTGGTGAAGTTGTTGTTGCGCCCCATGCGGGTCCGCAGGAAGCGCTCATAGTGGCCCAGGTCCAGGTCCGTCTCGGCGCCATCGTCGGTCACATAGACCTCGCCATGCTGGAAGGGGCTCATGGTCCCTGGGTCCACGTTGATGTAGGGGTCCAGTTTGATCATGGTCACGCGCAGCCCGCGCGCTTCCAGCAAGGCCGCCAGGGAGGCGGAAGCGATACCCTTGCCCAGCGATGAAACAACACCGCCCGTAATAAAGATGAATTTGGTCATGGGGAGGGGCCGAGGCTGCGAGCGGGTTGTCCCGCAAAACTCGGGCAGGCTACCAAATAAGCCGCCGGGGCTCAATGGTGGCCTTAAGCGCCCGGCATCCGTTCCGCGCCAAGCGCTTTTTAGTTGACCTTAACTTGATCCTAGTCAACTTAAAGAGGAAAATGCGCCGATGAACTTCCCAGGGCACCCCGCATTGCAAGAACACAAGGTCATTTCCTTTGAGGCGATACGGGTTGCGTGCAAGAACTGCACCCTCACGGCCCTGTGCCTGCCGATGGGTCTGACGCCGGAGGATGTGGACCGGCTGGACGGCATAGTCCGCCGCAACCGACCTCTGCACCGCGGCGATTTCCTCTTCCGGGCCGGCGAGCGTTTCCGCTCCCTGTACGTCGTCAAGACGGGCTCCGTCAAGACCTATGCCCCGAGTCCCGAGGGGGGCGAGCAGGTCCTCGGCTTCCATCTGCCGGGGGAAATCATAGGTCTCGACGCTATCGAAAGGGAATTCCACCTTTGCTCCGCCCGGGTCCTGGAGACAGCGGCGGTGTGCGAGGTGCCCTTTTCCCGGCTGGAGGAACTCAGCATCCTGGTCCCCTCCCTCCAGCACCAGATGTACCGGCTTCTGAGCAAGGAGATAGCCCACGATACCGAAATGCTCCTGCTCCTTGGCAAGAAAAGCGCCGAGGACCGCCTTGCCGCCTTTCTCCTCAGCCTGTCCCAGCGCCTGCGCAGACGGGGCCTCAGCCCCACCGACTTCTACCTCAGCATGTCCCGCCACGAGATCGGCAACTACCTGAGCCTGGCGGTGGAAACCGTCAGCCGCCTCTTCACCCGCTTTCAGGACGAGGGGCTGCTCAAGGTCGATCGCAAGCACATCCTCCTGAC
>JBFZDM010000026.1:0-2910 GCA_041307365.1 Chromatiaceae bacterium
GGTTGCGGCCCGGCGGATATCGTCATCCGTTTTCTCAAGGCCTGGCCGGAGGCGCGCTGCGATGTCCTGTACGGTTCGGCGGCCATGCTGGAGCAGGCCCGCGCGGCCCTGGACGCCCTGCCCGGCCTGGCCCGGCGCTGTCGTCTGCTTCTCGACACCCTGCCTTCGGGTCAGTTGGCCGGCGCCGGCTATGATCTGGTGCTCTCCAACAGCCTGCTGCATCATTTCCACGATCCCCAGGTCCTCTGGCGCACGGTGCGCGAGGTTGCCAGGCCCGGCGCCCTCGTCCTGGTCATGGATCTGTTGCGCCCACCCTCGCCCCTCTGGGTGGAGTCCCTGGTGGTGACCTATGCCGGGGACGAGCCAGAGTTACTCAAGCGCGACTTCCGGGATTCCCTCTTTGCCGCCTTCGAGCCCGCCGAGGTGCGGGCCCAATTGGTCGAGGCCGGCCTGGAATATCTGGAGGTGGCGGTGGTGAGCGACCGTCATCTGTGGTATCGGGGCGTCTGGCGGGCTGAAAAAGACCATGAAACTCCGTTTCACCAAGATGCAGGGCCTGGGCAACGACTTCGTCGTCTTCGACGGCGTGCGCCAAGGGATGGCCTTGAGCACGGATCAGTGCCGCTTCCTCGCGGATCGCCGCTTCGGCATCGGCTGCGACCAGATCCTGCTGGTGGAAGCCCCACGCCTCGCCGGCACCGATTTCCACTACCGCATCTTCAACGCCGACGGTTCCGAGGTGGAACAGTGCGGCAACGGCGCCCGTTGCTTCGCCCGCTTCGTGCGCGACCAGGGGTTGACGGACAAGTCCGAGATCCCGGTGGGCACCGCCGCCGGTCCCATTCGCCTCTTCCTTGAAACCGATGGCCAGGTTCGGGTCAACATGGGCGCGCCCCTCTTCGACCCCGAGCGCATCCCCTTCCTGGAGGCGGCGGAGGCGGATGGCTATGACCTGGAGGTGGACGGCCAGACCCTGAGGATCGGCGCCGTTTCCATGGGCAACCCCCACGCCGTGCTTCTGGTCGATGACCTGGCCCAGGCCCCCGTTGCCCGGCTGGGCCCCCTCATCGAAGGCCATCCTCGCTTTCCCCGGCGGGTCAACGCCGGTTTCATGCGGATCCTGGATCCTGGCCATGTCCAATTGCGCGTCTTCGAACGCGGCGCCGGCGAGACTCTGGCCTGTGGCACCGGCGCTTGCGCCGCCGTGGCGGTGGGCCGCCGCCTTGGCCTGCTCGCCGAGGAAGTCCGGGTAAGCCTGCCCGGCGGTGATCTGCGGATTCGCTGGGCCGGCGGAGCCGAGCCAGTGTGGATGACCGGCCCCACCGTCAGTGTCTTTCAGGGGGAGATCGAGTTATGACCTGCCAGCCACCGCTGGGGGACGCCGCCGTCGCCGCCTACCTGGAGGCCGACCCGGAATTTTTCCTGCGCCACCCGGACCTCACCGCTCGCCTGCGCCTGCCCCACGGCCCGGAAGGCACCCTATCCCTCGTCGAGCGCCAGATGGGGCTGTTGCGCACCCAGGTGGAGGGGGAACGCCGCCTCCTGGCCCAACTCATCGCCCGGGCTCGCGAGTATGAAACCCTCGCTGGCCGGCTCCATGGCCTCATGCTGCAACTCATCACCGCTCCGGACCGTCCGGCGCTGGAGGCCATTCTGCGGGATTCCCTGCGCCGGGAGTTCGAGGCTGAGGCCGTGAGCCTCTTGTTCGACGACGAGGCTGGCCGGGACCCGAACGGTCCCGAGAGCGATGCCGAGGCCCATGCGGGGACCTCTGCGGGGACCCCCGCGGGGGCTCGCTGCGGCCCTCTGGACGCCGACCGCGCCGCCTGGCTGTTCGCGGCAGCGGGTGACGGCATCCAGTCCGCCGCCCTCATCCCCATCCGCGCCCCTACCCACACCGGCCTGCTCGCCATCGGTAGCGCCGACCCGGCTCGCTTCGGCCCGGACATGGGCACGGACCACCTGAACCGCCTCGGCGAACTGGTCAGCGCCTGTCTCGCAGCCCTCGACCGGCATGGCCATGTCTGAAACCAGCGCCCACGATGGAATCTCGGCCTTCCTGGCCCACCTCGCCCACGAACGCCGGCTCTCGCCCCATACCCTGACCAGCTACCGCCGCGACCTGGAGCGGATCGCTGCCTGGCGGGAAGGCGCCGGGCTGGCGGCGGACTGGGCGGCCATGGCCCCGGAAGAGGTGCGCCGCTACGTCGCCTGGCGGCATCGCGGTGGCGCCGGCGGCAAGACCTTGCAGCGGGAACTCTCGTCCCTGCGCAGCCTCTTTCGCTACCTGCTGCGGGAGGGCCGCCTGGGCTTCAACCCCGCCCAAGGCATCCGCGCCCCCAAGACCGAACGCAAGCTGCCGGCGACCTTCGAGGCCGACCACCTTTGCGCCCTGTTGGACCAGGCCCCGGAGGAAGACGCCCTGGCCCTGCGCGACAAGGCCATGATCGAACTCTTCTACTCCAGCGGCCTGCGCCTGGCGGAGTTGATCTCGGTAAACCTGGACGACATCGACCTGGAGGATGCCAGCCTGGAGGTCCTCGGCAAGGGCGCCAAACGCCGCATTGTCCCCGTCGGCGTCCAGGCCATCGAGGCCGTGCGCCGCTGGCGACAGGTACGCGGCAATTTCGCTGGCCCGGAGGAGCCCGCCCTCTTCGTCAGCCAGCGGGGTCGCCGCATTCACCCCCGCACCGTCGAACAGCGGCTCCAGCGCTGGGCGGAGGAACAGGGCACCGGCCGTCACCTGTACCCCCATCTGCTGCGCCACTCCTTTGCCAGCCACCTGCTGGAGTCCTCCGGTGACTTGCGCGCGGTGCAGGAACTCCTGGGCCACGCCAACATCGCCACCACTCAGATCTACACCCACCTGGACTTCCAGCACCTGGCCCAGGTCTATGACCAGGCCCACCC
>JBFZDM010000031.1:0-4488 GCA_041307365.1 Chromatiaceae bacterium
TGAAACACCCCATGCCCGCCCATCATCTGGCCAGCCACTATGGGCTCTCGGTTTTCCACCTCGACGACCTCAATCCCTCCTGGAACAAGCCCATCGTCCAGGGCGGCGCCCAAATTCCCGCAGGCAACAATGTCTGGCTCCCCGCTGGCACCACTAAGCGCGTCTCCAACCATCCAGCGCCGGCGCCGGTCATGATCGCCAAGGCCGAGCCCAAGCCGGTGGCCAGGCCGACCCTAGCCAGGGCCGATACCATGACTGCCACCAAGGCCCAGCCGGTTCTGGCCAAGGCCGATACCAAGTCCGGCGCCAAGGCCAAGCCAACACTGGCCAAGGCCGATACCAAGTCCGGCGCCAAGGCCCAGCCGGTTCTGGCCAAGGCCGATACCAAGACTGCCACCAAGGCCAAGCCAACACTGGCCAAGGCCGATCCCAAGTCCGGCGCCAAGGCCACGCCAGCCGTGGCCAAGGTCTCGCCTAAGACCCATGTCGTCAAGGCCAACGAGACTCTGTATCGGGTCGCCGTCATGTACGAAACCAGCGTGGATGAAATCAAGAAGCTCAACAAGATGAACTCGAGTGACAACACCATCCGCGCCGGCCAGAAGTTGCGGGTCAGCGGCTGATCTGAACTGGGCCTGCTCAAATCCTCCACCCAACCCCGGCAATTTAGATTTCCGGGGTTTTTTTCGCCCCGGCAGGATGCCCCGGCAGCCAACCCACCGAGGCCAAGCGATGAACTTCGTCGATCTCAAGACCCAGTACGAGCGCATCCAGTCCGATATCCAGGCCCGTATTCAGGCCGTGTTGGAACATGGTCGTTATGTCATGGGTCCAGAGATCCCGGAGTTGGAGGAAGCCCTGGCGGCCATGGTTGGCGTCCGGCACAGTATCGCCGTCTCCTCCGGCACCGATGCCCTCTTGATCGCCTTGATGGCTCTTGACCTGGGTCCCGGCGACGAGGTCATCACCACGCCCTTCACCTTCATCGCCACCGCCGAGGTCATAGCCCTGCTGGGCGCCCGCCCCGTCTTCGTCGATATCGACCCGCGGACCTATAACATCAGTCCGGCGGCCATCGAGGCCGCCATTGGCCCCCGGACCCGTGTCATCATGCCGGTCAGCCTTTATGGCCAGTGCGCGGACCTGGACGCCATCAACGCCATTGCCGGGCGGCACGGCCTGCCGGTGATCGAGGATGCCGCCCAAAGCCTGGGCGCGACCTACAAGGGCCGGGCCTCCTGCGGCCTCTCCACCATTGGCTGCACCAGCTTCTTCCCTTCCAAGCCCCTCGGCGGCTACGGGGATGGCGGCGCCTGCTTCACCAATGAGGATTCACTGGCCCAGGCCATGCGCCAGATTCGCGATCACGGCCAGGACCGGCGCTATCATCACGCCCGCATCGGGCTCAACGGCCGCCTGGATTCCCTGCAGGCGGCCGTGCTACTGGCCAAGCTCCCCATCTTCCCCGACGAGATCGCCGCCCGCGCTCGCCTTGGCGCCCGCTACTCCGCACTCTTGGCGGACACCCCCTGTGTCACGCCCTTCATCGAGCCCCACAACACCAGCGTCTTTGCTCAATACACGGTGCACCTTAGGGATCGGCAGCGGGTCGGCGCCCGCCTTGGCGAGCAGGGCATACCCACCTCCGTCCACTACCCCATCCCCCTCAATCTGCAACCAGCCTTCACCGGGGTCGGACCGCCCGCGGGCGCCCTGCCCGAGGCCGAGCGCGCCGCCGCCGGCGTTCTCAGCCTGCCCATGCACCCCTATCTCAAGGACGCCGAACAGCGCCAGGTCGCCGACGCCCTCCTCGCCGCCCTGGCGGCCTGAGACCGGGCCAGGAGGTGACTAGGAACAGCGGGTGCCGAGCACTCGAGTCCCGCGGGTCCGCGCCATTCCCCTGCGATAAGGGCCATCGAGGCGGATCCTCCATCATCGGCCTCATGGGTGGCTTGATCGGAGGGTGAGAGAGGGGTGATCGGATGAACACCGTCGCCTATTTTTTCCATGAAAAGGTCTGGGAGAGGATTCGGGCCAACCGCCAGGGGCCCGTGGTGGCAATGGCGGCTTGAGCCGGCTCTTCGCCGCCTCGGGCGCCCTTTTCATGCGACCTTTTCAGGCCTTGGCAAATGCCACCAGATGATCCAGGGCCACCCGAATGCCGATCTTCTCGCCGATGGCATGGTTGTGATGGCTTTGTACCAGACAAAGGAGGGGCTGGCCGCTGGGAAGGCGCAGGCTATAGAGGTACTCGGCCCCCCTGAAGGCGCGTTTGACCACTTCGGCCCGCAGGGTACAGTCGTCGTCGTGTAGCAGGTCATCCGGGCGCAGCAAAACTTCGGCCTGGCCGCCGATGGCCAGACCATGGGGGCGGTCCCCCGAGAGGAGACCCAGTTCGGTTGCCACCCGACGCTCATCCATCACATGGCCCGGCAGCATGACCCCCTGGCCGATGAAATCCGCGACGAAGCGGTCCGCCGGCTCGTGGTAGAGATCGAAGCCGCTGCCCACCTGATGGATGCGTCCGCCGGAAAGGACGGCGATCTGGTCGGCCATGGCGAAGGCCTCGAACTGGTCATGGGTGACCAGGATGGCCGTGACCCCATCGCGCTTGAGGACCTCCCGCACCTCTCGGGCGAGTTGCTCGCGCAAGGTCGCGTCCATGCTGGAGAAGGGCTCGTCCAGGAGCAGGATGTCCGGGCGCGGCGCCATGGCGCGGGCCAGGGCGATACGCTGCTGCTGGCCGCCGGAGAGCTGATGGGGATATTGGGCTCCCGATCCCGCCATGCCCACCAGTTCCAGGAGTTCGCCGACCCGGGTCTGACGCTCCCGCCGCCCCAGGTGGCGTAGGCCGAAGGCAACATTACGTTCCACGCTCAGATGGGGAAAGAGGGCGAAGTCCTGGAACACCATGCCCGCCCGGCGCTGTTCCGGCGGCACGCTCAGGCCCGGCGTCGCCACCAGGCGGCCCTGGAGCCGGATCTCGCCGGTGGCGACGGGCTCGAAGCCGGCCACCGCCCGCAGCAGGGTCGTCTTGCCGCAGCCACTGGGTCCCAGCAGGCAACCTAGGACACCCTGCTCCAGAACCAGGCTTACATCCTGGATGATGGTGACGTCACCATAGGCCAGGCTGACGCCCTTGATCTCAAGTTGACTGGGCATGGCGGGATTGAGTAATCGATCGGCTCAGGAGGATGACCGGTAGCAGGCCGGCAAGGACGATGGCCAGAGCCGCCGGCGCCGCGTCCGCGAGCCGTTCGTCCGCCGCCAGTTCATAGACGCGCACCGCCAGCGTATTGAAGTTGAAGGGGCGCAGGATCAGGGTCGCCGGCAACTCCTTGAGCACATCGACGAACACCAACAGCAGGGCCGTAAGCAGGCTGCCGCGCAGCATGGGCATATGAATCCGCCGCAGCACTTCACCAGGGCGCATGCCCATGGAGCGGGCCGACTCGTCCATGGCCGGCTTTATCTTGCCTAGCCCGCTTTCCACCGTCTGCAGGGACACGGCCAGGAAGCGGACCAGGTAGGCAAAGAGGAGGGCGATCAGGGTCCCGCTCAACCAGAGCCCAGTGGAGAGGCCGAAGCGGGCCCGCATCCAGGCATCCAGGCTATTCTCGATCCAGGCAAAGGGGATGATGACGCCGACGGCGATGACGGTGCCTGGCACGGCATAGCCCATGCCGGCGATCCGCACGGCGGAGTTCACCATCCGGGTTGGCAAGAGGCGCCGGCCATAGCCCATCACCAGGGCCAGGGCCAGGGCCAGGAGCGCGGCGACGGCAGCCAGGCCCAGGCTGTGCAAAACCAGGTTCCAGAAGGCGGCGTCGAAAGAGGTATCCGCCACCGTCAGGGCCCAGACCGCCAGTTGGCCCGCCGGCACCAGAAAGCCCAGGGCCACTGGGATCAGGCAGAAGACGAGGGCGAGTGCCGCCCCCCAGCCCCTGAGGGGCAGGCGGCGGATGGTCTGATGCCGCTGGCTGGTGTCGTGATAGCGGGCCCGTCGTCGCGACAGGCGCTCCATGGCGATGAGCAAGAAGACGAAGCCCAGCAGCAGGGCGGAAAGCTGGGCCGCGGCGGCGGGGTTGTTCAGCCCGAACCAGGTGCGAAAGATACCGGTGGTAAAGGTGGCGACGCCAAAGTACTGGACCGTGCCATAGTCCGCCAGGGTCTCCATCAGGGCCAGGGAGAGGCCGGCGGCGATGGCTGGGCGCGCCAAAGGCAGGGCGACGGTAAAGAAGGTGCGCCAGGGCCCATTGCCCAGGGTTCGGCTCACCTCCAGGACGCACAGGGACTGGCTCAGGAAGGCGGCGCGTGCCAGCAGATAGACGTAGGGGTAGAGCACCAGGGAAAGCATGATGGCCGCTCCCTCCAGGGAGCGGATTTCGGGGAACCAATAGTCACCGAAACCCCAGCCGAACCAGCCGCGCAGCAGGGTCTGGACGGGTCCGGGAAAATCGAGCAGGCCCGTGTAGGTGTAGGCGATGA
>JBFZDM010000036.1:0-4642 GCA_041307365.1 Chromatiaceae bacterium
TGCTCGAAGAGGTCCCGCACCCGCGAGGCGCCCACGCCCACGAACATCTCGACGAAGTCCGAGCCGGAGACACTGAAAAAGGGTACCTTGGCCTCGCCGGCGATGGAGCGGGCCAGCAAGGTCTTGCCGGTGCCGGGGGGGCCCACCATGAGGACACCCTTGGGGATCTTGCCACCCAGCTTCTGGAACTTGCCGGGGTCGCGCAGGAAATCCACCAGTTCCGAGACCTCCTCCTTGGCCTCCTCGACGCCGGCCACGTCGGCGAAGGTTACCTTGACTTCCCCTTCGGCGTGCTGACGGGCTCGGCTTTTGCCGAAGTTGAAAAGACCGCCGCCGCCGCCGCCACCACCGCCCATGCCCCTTCGCATGAACCAGAACCAGACGCCGATGAGAACCAGGAAGGGCAGCCAGGAGGCCAGGATTTGCGCCAGCAGGCCGGGCCGCTCGGGCGGCATGGCGCGCACCGTAACCTCGCTGTCGAGCAGGTCACGCATCAAGCCGGGGTCGCCGGGGGTAAAGGTCTCGAAATAGCTACCATCGGCGCGGGTGCCCCGGATCTCCTGATCCTGAATGGTTACCTCGGCCACGGTGCCATCCGCCACATTTTGCAGAAACTCGCTATAGGTGATGCGGCTGGGATTGGGGCCCTGGTTGAACTCGAAGCCACTGATCATCATCAGCAGCCAGAGGCTGAGGGCGAACCAGAGGAAGAGCGAAAGGTACTTGGACTTCATCGGCTTGTTCGGGTCTCTGTGTGTTAGGTCGGGTCCGTTCGGTTGGGCCGCGCCACCCTGGGATAAACAGTGGGATCAGCGGGATCTCACCGCCCTGTTGCTACCTATAGTTGGGATGAGGCTAGTCAATCCCAACAGATGCCGCGCCAGAGGGTCGGGGCCCCGCCATGCCATTGAAAGCGCGCCATGGGCCGGCCAAGCCTTGATGCAACCCAGATCCGCGTAATTGGCCGCATCTTAACCCAAAAGGGCGTCCCGGGGCGGGGCGGATTCCGGCTGCTAGCGCCTGTCGGCTCCCTTCTGGGTACGAACCGGGGCGCGGGACTGGGTTTCGGGACGGCCCCGGAATTCGCCCTCGGCGAGGGGGCGGCGTACACTCCCGCAAGCGGATGCTGTCCCGGCCTGGGTCAACCCTTGACGCAACCTGACTCCACCGCCTGACCCGCCGTTTGACCATTCCCAGCCCCCAGGAGTTCTACGACCATGTCCTATCAGTGGCCTCTAGCTTTCTCTCTGCATCAACTGGGCACCCTGATCTGGGTGGGGGGCATGTTCTTCGCCCATTTCGCCCTGCGCCCGGCGGCCAACAAGCTGCTGGCCCCGCCCGAGCGCCTGCCCCTGATGCTGGCCGTGTTCGACCGCTTCTTTGTCCTCGTCTGGCTCGCCATCGCCCTGCTCTGGGTCAGCGGGCTCTGGATCTTCCTGGGCCTCTCCGGCGGCAAGGTGGGTGCCCATGTCCACGCCATGATGGGCTTGGCCTTTGTGATGACCGCCATTTTTACCCTTATCTGGTTCGCGCCCTACAAGGCCCTTGGCAAGGCCGTCGCCGCCCAGGACTGGCCCGCCGCTGGCGCCCGCCTAGCCCTCATTCGGCGGCTCATCGCCACCAACCTGACGCTTGGCATCCTCGCCGCCCTCCTGGGCGCCGCGGGTCCAACCCTGATCGCCGTCCTGGGAAGGGCTTGAGGTCAAGTCGAGTCTCTGTTTAGCAGGCCCCGGTAATTCAGCAGGCATCGAACCATGACCGAGAATCAGGCCCAGGCCGAGGAAATCCGCCGCCTGCGCTGGCAGTGCCGGCGCGGCATGTTGGAACTGGATGTCGCCTTGCGGCGGTTTTTGGACGAGGACTATTCCTCGTTGAATAGCGCCGAGCAGGCAACCTTTGCCCGCCTCCTGGAGGCCCAGGATCAGACCCTCCACGGCTGGCTCATGGGTCGCGCGGTGCCCGAGGAGGCGGATGTCCGGACCCTGGTGGCGCGCATCCGGGCCTTTGGGCGGGGGCCTCGGGCTTCCTAGCCATCCGGCCTGATGGGCGGCTCGCCTCCTTCCTTGAGAATGCGCGGCTATTGGTCAGGGACAAAGCGGCCTACTTTGACCCCGAATCCCCGCCCGCCCGCAACTGCTCGGTCAGCTTCTCGAATTCGCGCTGCATCTCCAGATTGCGGAAGGGGCGGGGCTCCGGGACTTGACGGCTGATGAGACCCTCGAGGAGCTTGCGGCTGGCCTTGACGATGCCGACGAGTTCGCCGGAGACGCGCACGGTTTCGTAGGTGTTCCAGGCGGTGGCGATGTCGGTCTCCAGGGCGACGCGAGCGGCGGTGATCTGGCGCCCCTGCTCGTCGAGGTATTGGCGGTAAACCCCCGCCGCTTCGATGGTCAGGCGCTGAGCGTCAAGGTTGGCGGCGAGGATTTCCTGCTTGTCCGGGGCCTGCTTGAGGAGTTCCTGAGTCTGGGCGGAGAGTTGCCGCGCGCGCTCGGCGATGGCGTCGATGCGGGGTATGTAGTTGTTGGCGATGGCCTGCTCCACCTGGAGATGCATCTGGCGCAGGCTTTTGAGCAGGACGACGTAGAGGCCGTAATAGCGCCGGGCGCTCTGCAGGTCCTCGCCGCTTTCCTCCACCAGGCGTTCGAGCTGGCCGGTGATGGCCTTGATGTTGTCGAAGAGGATGCCGAGGTCGATGAGGTTGTCGCCGACCACGGTGGATAGCATGAAGTCGAGCTGATCGTCGCCCAGTTCCAGGCCCATGGCCCTAAGTTCGCCGGCGAATTCGCGTTTTACGGTCTCCAGTTCCCTTTCATGGCGGACGATGTCGGCCTGGCGCTCGGCGATGGCCTCGTCATAGTCGGCGACCGTCTTCCTGACCAGGGAGTCCGTCGGCGCGGAGACGCGCTGGCGGCGATACTCGGCCAGATCCTGGCGGGCGCTGGCGATCTCCTCCTGGAGGAGGCGGATGCGTTGGCGGTGATCCTGGGTGTTGGAGGTGGAGAGGATGGCGACGGCCTGGTCAAGGAGTTGGTCGATTTCCGCCTGGTTGCTGGCCTGGTCGTCGCCAAGCCAGCGGCGCTCCGGCAGGCTGGCCTGGCGTTCCTGGAGGGCTAGCGTCTCTTCCAGGGTCGGTAGGACCCCGTCCCAGAGGCGGGCGAAGTTGGCCTGGGGGTCCGGCCCCAGGTAGCGAAGGGTGGTATCCCAGGCGGTGCCCGCCGTTTGCTTGGAGCCTTGCCAGAGGGTCTCGGCGCCCTGCTGGGGGCCTTCGAGCCAGCGACCGGCGCTGTCCTGGGTACGGCGCCAGAGGTCCTCGGCCGTGCCCAGGGACTTGTCCCAGAGGGAGGCTTCGGATACCGCCGGCATCTCATCGCGTGAAGCGGGGGGGGTTGCGGCGCCGGCGGCCGGGGCTGGGTCAGGACCTTGGATCGGGGCCTGCTCCTGGGCGAGGGTGAGGGCGGTCGGAAGGCCAATAACCAAGGCCAAGCCCAGGAGGAGGAGCGAAAGCGGTGGGTGCATGGTGGAACTCCATGACCCCGCCGGCTAGAGTTGGGCGGGGGAGGGCGGATGCTCGAGATTCGGCCATAATCTACATCAAGAATTCCGCCACGGCGCGAGAGATGGGATGACATGTGGGAAAAAACGGGCTTGCTGATTCTGCTCATCGCCGCCAACGGGGCGCCGATCCTGTTGGCCTGGAGCCTGGGCCAGCGCTGGAACTGGCCCCTGGACGGCGGCCTGGTGCTGGGCGACGGCCGGCGCCTGCTCGGCGAGTCCGCCACCCTGCGCGGCCTGGTGGTGGCGGTGCTGGCGACGGCGGTATTGGCTGACCTGCTTGGCCTGGGCGCTGGCATGGGGGCCCTGATCGGCCTGCTGGCGATGGTGGGCGATGCCCTGTCGAGCTTCGTCAAACGCCGCCTGGCGCTGGCGCCGGGGGACAAGGCCACCGGACTGGATCAGATCCCAGAATCCCTCTTACCCATGATGGCGGTGGCCGTGCCATTCAGTCTCGGGTGGCTGGATCTGGCCCTGCTGGTGGCCGCCTTCACCCTCTTTGACATGGCGGTGTCCGGACCCCTCTACCGGCTGCATTTGCGGCGGCGGCCTTATTGAAATATATGGCACTTGCTGGAAAATCGAAGCCGGATTCAGAGAAATCAAGCAGGAGATCGGCAGTGCCCAGACGCAGACCCGCACTCCCGATGCGGTCACCAACCATCTCCAGTTCTGCATGGTGGCCACTACCATCACCTGGCTCTATGCGGCCGGTTTGGAGCAGGCCCCCGCACGGCGCTACGCCGCCGCGCGTCGCACCGAATAGGCCTTCGCCGATGTGCGCCGAGCACTCGCCCATGATCTCGCCGGTGCGGGCTGAGGACGCCTGCGGCGCAACAACAACAATTTCTTTAATCTTTCATCGGACGCCACCCTACGGGGGTTCCGCAACTGGGGCAGCGCCAACCCGCTGCGAGCAACGGTGCACCATAGCTTAAATTCAGGTCAAAACTGTTCTGGACATGGGGTCCAGTTTACCAACGTATTCGCCTGGGAAGGCGCGATTGTAATTGCTCAACCAGAAGATGCTGGCCGCTTCGGCTTGCACCGCTTCATTACCTGCCACGCGATTGCTGGTATCGCCAGTGTT
>JBFZDM010000052.1:0-5191 GCA_041307365.1 Chromatiaceae bacterium
TCATGATCCATGCCAGGGTCAGCAGCAAGGCGATGCGGGTACCCATTGCCAGGCCCAGGCCGATCACCCGTGCCTGTTGCCGTTGATGCTCTGGCAGGCGGCCCACCAGGATGGTGAGAAAGATGATGTTATCGATACCCAGGACAATCTCCAGCGCCGTCAGTGTCGCCAGTGCAATCCATGCCTCGGGCAAAAATAGCCAGTCAAACATCCAACCCCCCTTCACAATGAAGGCTTGAAATAGCTCAAGAATTCCTCGAGTCGCCCTGGCTGCCAGCCCCATTACTGGCTGTCGCGGAGGAGTTGGGTGAAGTCTGGGTAAGCCCCTCTTTGCGTGGGGGCGCCTCGTCTTCATCCCGCTCGCCGCTATTTAGGGCGGAACGGAATCCCTTGATAGCGCCCCCCAAATCAGAGCCTATCGTCTTGAGCCGCTTGGTGCCAAAGAGCAGCAGCACGACCACAAGTATGATCAGGAGCTGCCAGATGCTAATACCACTAAGACCCATAGTTCAATCTCCTGCTTGTTGCGTTGTTCGAAAGGTCTTTCATGGGAATTAGGGCGTCAGTCCGCGCAGGCCCAAGTGTCGCGAAGAAATTCGCAAGAATTTCAGCAATCACATTAGAACCTGGCGCGTGGCGAGAGAGCCCGGCGGATGGCGAAATCGGGGTTCGCCGTCCGCCCCCTGGCGGGATACCAGGTTAATCCTGGATCCTCTCTCCTTCTTTCTTGACCAGGGCCAGGTCGGCACGGCTGATGCCCATCATGGCGACGAGGACGCTGGCGATGAAAATGGAAGAATAGGTGCCGATAACAATGCCCACGATGAGGGCCAGGGCAAAGCTGTGGATAATGGAACCGCCGAAGATGAAGAGGGCCATCAGCACCAGCAGGGTGGTGAAGGAGGTCATGGTGGTACGCGACAGGGTATCGTTGATGGACTGGTCGATGATCGTGAGCGCGTCCCCCTTGCGCGCCTTGCGGAAATTCTCGCGGATGCGGTCAAAGACGACGATAGTGTCGTTGAGGGAATAGCCGATGACCGCCAGGATGGCGGCCACCACGGGCAAATCGAACTCCACCTGAAAGAGGGCGAAGACCCCGAGGGTGATGATGACGTCGTGAACCAGGGCGGCAACGGAGGCAACGGCGAAGCGCCACTCGAAGCGCAGGGCGACATAGATGAGGATGCCGATCATGGAGTAGAGGACCGCCAGGCCGCCATCCTCGGTCAGCTCCTCGCCCATCTGGGGACCTACGTACTCGACGCGCCTCAGTTCGGCCGTACCCCCCGCCGCCGTGTTGAGGGCGTCGAACATGCGATCGCTGAGTTGGGCGCTGGTTTCTTCCCCCTGTCCCGGTTGGGGTGCGATGCGGATGATGACATCCTGGAGGGTGCCGAAATGCTGGACCGTCGCCCCCCCGAACCCGGCCTCGTCCAGGGTCTGACGCACCTGGCCCAGATCCATGGCGTCCTGGTAGCCGACCTCGAGCAGGGTGCCGCCGGTGAAGTCCAGCCCCAGGTTGAAGCCCCTTGCGCCCATGGCGATGAAGGAAACCAGAATCAGAATCACCGAGAGGGCCAGCGCCGCAATGCGGTGGCTCATGAAGCCGAAGTGGGCTTCCTTGAAAATTGTCAACTGCATGATTCAATCCTCCGTCCAATGGACGGCATCGCCGGGCGCTAAGGGAGCTTGGGGTACCGGCATCTTTAAATAAGGACGCACTGAATGGCCTGATTGCAGAGACAGCCGAATTAGCCCTGATCCTGTTTAAGGAGCAACGCAATTCCCGGGCCAGCAGTAGTGTCCTTATAAACTCAACTGGTTAGGGAAAGGCGGTAGGCCTTGGGGGGGCAGGATTTAGAGGAGGGGTGGTTGTTATGAGTAGTCAAAACAGACAGGGCCGGGCTGGAGGTCAACCGGCCAGATCATACTTCAGCAGCTTGCGCTTGAAGCGCTGGTAGTCGATAGCGAGCAGGCGGGCAGCCTCCATCTTGCCACCCTTGGCGGCCCGCAGCGCAGCGAGGATCGCGGCGATTTCCGCCTGTTCAAGGGTCGGTACGGCGCTGGTGAGTGGGCGGTTCGCATCAGAATCAGGGGGCGTTTGCGCGATCTGGTTGCGAACCATCTCCACTGTGACGGCCGTCTCGGCAAAGACCGCCAGGTTACGCATCAGGGATTTCAACTCGCGGATGTTGCCGGGCCAGGAATGGGCCATCAGCAAGGCCGCAGCCGCCGGATCCAGGACCGGGACCTCGCGTCCCAGGTCATCGCAGGTCTCCCGCAGAAACATCCGCGCCAGGGAAGGGATCTCCTCCCCGCGCTCCCGCAATGCCGGCAGGGTGAGCGCCAGATTGCCGAGGCGATAATAGAGATCCTGGCGAAATCGCCCGGCCGCGGCGGCTCTCAGGTCGGTGTTGCTGGCGGCGAGGATGCGAACATCGACCGTGACCGGCTGGTCGGCGCCCAGGGGCATGACCTGTCCGCACTCCACCGCGTGAAGAATTTTGGCCTGCAGCGTGAGCGCGGCAGTATCGATATCGTCGAGGAAGAGGGTGCCACCGCTGGCCTGCCGAAAGAGCCCGAGGCGGGCCCTTTCCGCGCCAGTAAAGGCCCCTTTGACATGCCCGAACAGCTCCGACTCCGCTGTTGACTCGGGAACGGCCCCTAGGTGTGCCACTACAAAAGGCCCTGAAGCCCGCGGGCTGGAGTCATGAATCAGGCGTGCCAGACGGGATTTGCCAGTACCGGTCTCGCCTTGCAGCAGCATGGGGTAGCGGGTGAGGGCGAGTTTGCGCGCCTGCGCGGCGAGGGCCCGCATGGGCGGCGAGTCGCCCAGCATGCGGCCAAATGGCCGCAGCGCCTCCTGTTCGAGGTGAGCGATGCGCTGACGTTGCCGCGCGGGTCGGGCAAGGCGTTCGACTTCACCAGCCAGTCGGTCGTATTCAAGGGGCTTGGCGACATAGGCGCTCACCCCCAGTTCAATGGCCTTGAGCAGGTAGTCGGTGTCTGTGAAGGCCGTGCAGAGCACGACCGGTATTTCAGGGTGGTCCCGACGCACCCGTTCGGCCAGGCTGATGCCATCCATCCGAGGCATGCGGATATCGCTGATGAGAATATCGACGGCGGATTGGTCTAGGTGCGTCAGCGCCTCCAGGCCGTTCGCCGCCTCAATGACCCTGGCGCCATCCATTTCCAGCATGCCGCGCACGAGTTCGCGCTGGCTGTCTTCATCCTCCACGTACAGGAGAGTCAGGCCATCGAAATCAGGCATCCTTACTTTCCTCGAGTGTAATGGTTAAGACTGCCCCGTCGTCGCGGTTGCCGCACTCGACGCGGCCGCTCATGCCGTCCTCGATGATCATGCGGCAGATGTAAAGGCCGAGGCCGGTACCGCCATCTTTCTCCTTGCTGGTGAAGTAGGGATCAAAGAGGTACGGCAGGTTTTCCGCGGCAATGCCGCCGCCGTTGTCGGCGACTTCGATGATCACGCGTCCCTGATCTCTTGTCAGGCTGACGCGGATCAGGCCTTCGCCCCGCCAGCCATGGGCGGCGCGGGCCAGGATGGCCTCGCGCGCATTGACGATCAGGTTGATCAGCGCCTGCTTGAGTTCATTGGGATGGCCTATGACGTATGGCTTCTCGTCGATTATGGGAAGGATGGCGACATGGTTGGCGGCAAGCTGCCTCTCCATGAAGGCAAGGGTCTCCAGCAGAACCTTGCCGGGGGAAAAAGCGACCTTCTGTTTGTTAGGTTTCAAGAAGGCGCGGAAGGTGTCGATGGTATCCGACATGATCTCGATCTGCCGGCGTGCGTCAGCATCGGCCTTCGCCAGGTACCGGGCATCCAGGCGCTGGTTGTCGAAGGCTTTGCGCAGGCTCTGCACGATGAGGCCAATGGTGCTGAGCGGCTGCCGCCACTGGTGGGCGATGGTGCCAAGCATCTCCCCCATTGCCGCTTGGCGCGACTGACGCACCAGCAAGTCCTGTTGGGCGATACGCTGGGCCGTTGCCTCAGCCACCCGCGCCTCCAGGTTGCGGTTCAGGTCGTCAATCTCGGCCATCCGGCGCTGCAACTTGTCAAGGGTGGCTTCATTCACAAGCATCAGGCAACCGACCAAAGTCATGGTCGTGATGGTTGCGCTACCAATCATGTGAGACACCAAGAGCACTTGTTCGTCGTAATACCCTGGCCCAACCCGCAAGGCATAGGCGAACCGGGAAAGATTGAAGAGCGCCAGCAAGATCCAGCCCGTGGAAAACAGCCAAATCCCGAGAGAGGTCCGGCGATAGAGCAAAGGCCTGATGCCCGCATGCGCGCAGAGGATGAAAAAACCAATGGCAAGGGAGATGGTCCTTGATGTCAGTCCCACGCCCGAGGGGGTCGGAATGACGGGTAAAATGGAGGCCAATGTCAGGCCAATCACCAGCGCGTCGGTATGGATCGGCGGCCGACCAGGGAGCCGCATGAAAAGATAGGTGCCTTGGTGAAAGACGGCGATTGAGCCCAGGACCAGACCGTTTGCAACCAGTATGCTTAGGAATGGCGGGATACTGCCACGCTGACTAACCAGGGTCATACCGAAAGCCATCATGAAAAAGGATGCTGTCCATAAGCCAAACCCCTTGTATCTAATCTGTTGTCGGTTGGCGACCAACATACCCAGGGCAGCGGCGAATTGAAAAACCGCCAGCATGTTGAACATGGTTCTCAGGTCCATGGAGGAATAACAAGGTCATTGGGGGGTGGGGGGGGGTGGGCTAGGCGCGGTTGGCGGATTTATGAAACATTCGGGCTAGTCGGTCAAGGCCCACAAGGCGCTTAGTGCCTCCGTCGCTGCCATTGGCTGGGGCGACTCCAGCCTGGACATGTCCGACACCAAACACCTGGTTCGTCTCCTATCCCGAAGGCTGGAGCGGACGGGATGAAAGCCGAGGATGAGCGGATGGCCTGACTGCCTGCAATGGCTCAGTCTAAAGAGCCCAGGATGCGAGAGATAGCTGGGAATTCATTGGACCCGGTTCCTCTTGATCATGCGCCGCCTGATCAGGGCCTTTTAGCCTCCACGATCAGCACCCATGAGCAGGGTAACGATCAGGATCAGCGGAGCTAGGTCTCGGGCTTGCCTGGGTGGGCCTCCGGCGGTGGCGCCGGGTTCCGAGCGCGCAGGCTGTTTTGCAACCGTGCCTT
>JBFZDM010000057.1:0-3326 GCA_041307365.1 Chromatiaceae bacterium
ACCTGGCGGAAACCCAACGAAGGGATCGCCCTCTGGGATTCGGGCTTTTTCGGCTCCGGCAAGTCCGGCTTTGCCAAGTACCTCGGCCTTGCCCTCGCTAACCGGGACATCCTCGGCCAGGGCGCCGGGGAGCTGCTTGCCCAGCGCTGCCGGGACCCCAAAATTGAGGTCCTGCTGAAGACCATTGCCGAGCGCATCCCCACCGAGGCCGTCATCTTCGACGTCTCCACCGACCGCGGCATCCGCACCGGCAACCAGAGCCTCACCGAGATCATGTACCGGCTCTTCCTCCAGAGCCTGGGCTACGCCAGGGACCTGGACCTCTCCGAGCTGGAGATCACCCTGGAGGAGGAGGGCCGCCTCGGCGCCTTCAAGGCCCAATACCGGGAGATCTTCGCCAAGGACTGGGACTTTGAGAAAGGCAAGATCGCCATCGCCGTCCAGCAGGCGAGCCGCGTCATGCACGCCCTGGACCCAGCCACCTACGCCACCGTCGATAGCTGGCGGGAGTCGGCCATGCGCCGCGCCGATATCACCCCCGGCGACCTGGCCCTGCGCTGTCAGAAACTGATGGCTCGCCGCCGGCCCGGCAAGAACCTTCTGTTCGTCATCGACGAGGTCGGCCAGTTCGTCTCCCGCGATGTGCAGAAGATGCTCGATCTCCAGGCGGTGGTGCAGAGCCTTGGCCGGGTTGGGCGCGGCAAGATGTGGATCCTCGTCACCTCCCAGGAGAAACTAACCGAGCTTGTGGATGGTCTGGACGACCGCCGCGTTGAGCTGGCGCGCCTGATGGACCGCTTCCCGTCCGAGTTGCAGGTCCATCTGGAGCCCTCGGACATCTCAGAGGTCACCAGCAAGCGCGTACTCGCCAAGAACGCCGCGGCTGAAATGGCCCTGCGCGAACGCTTCACCCAACATCGCGGGCGGCTGACCGACAACACCCGCCTCACCGCGGACATCAGGCTGCCGGAGTTGACGGCCGAGTCCTTCATCGACCTCTATCCGCTGCTCCCCTATCAGATCGACCTCATCATCCAGATCGTCTCCGGCCTGCGCACCCAGGGCGGGGCAAGTAAGCACGTCGGCGGCGCCAACCGCACCATCATCAAGCTCGCCCAGCAATTGCTCATCCACCCGGACGTGGACCTGGCCAGCCAACCCATCGGCACCCTGGCGCGGGTGGACCAGATTTACGACCTGGTCTCCGGCAACATCGGCAGCGAGATTCGCGCCAAGATTGACGACATCGGCAAGAAGATCGCGCACCCCCTCGCCCAGCCGGTGGCAAAGACCATCTGTCTGCTGCAGTACGTGCGCAGCGTTCACCGCACGGCCGAGAATATCGCCGCCGCCCTGCACCCGGCCATCGATGCCGATTCACGCCTGGCCGAGGTCCGCCAGGCCCTCGATGCCTTGGAGAAAGGCTTGCTGGTCCGCCGCGGCGACGATGGCTACCGCATCCCCAGCCCGGCCGAGGATGACTGGGAACGCCAGCGCTCCGGTCTGGTGCCCAAACCCGGCGATACTGCTCGCCTGCACGCGGAGGCCGTCACCGCGCTCTGGCAGCCGCAACCCTCCCACAACCTGCTCGACGTCAAACCCTTCAAGGCCGGGTTGTACTTGGGCGAGCGGTTGGCGGTGGAGGGGGATATCCCCTTCCATCTAGCCCTGGCCGTGACCGGGACTGAATTCGATCGACAGGTGGAGGAGTTCCGCCGTCGCAGCCAGACGGAGACCAAGGCCGTGTTCTGGGTCGCCGCCATTGGCGACGCCACCGACCGCGAGACCGTTGAGCTCCACCGCTCCAGGGAGATCCTGTCCCGCAAGGAGCGGGGCGCCCAGACCAAGGACGAGTCCGCCCTGGTGGCGGAGGAAAAGATCCGCCAGCGTCGCCATCAGGACGAGCTGCGGCGCCTCATCAAACAATCCCTGCTCAACGGCACCCTCTTCTTCCGTGGCAATGACCGCAGCCCGGACGAAGGGGCCAGCGATGTCTCCCGCACCGCGGCCAAGGTCCTCTCCCAGGCCCTGCCGGAGGTCTTCGACCGCTTCGCGGAGGCCGCCGCGCGGGTCACCAAGGCCGATCTGGACTCCCTGTTGACCACCGAAAACCTGCGGGGACTGACACCGGTCTACTCGGACCTCGGATTGGTGCGGGACCAAGGCGGCAAACCCGTCTTCGAGGTGGAGACCGGGGCCCTCGCCGAGGTGCTGGCCCGCATCGAAAACCGCACCAGTTATGGCGAGACCGCCAGCGGGCGTTGGCTGACCGATGAGTTTGCCAAGGAACCCTGCGGTTGGGAGTTCGACACCGTGCGGCTCCTCGTCATCGCCCTGCTGCGCGCCGGCAAGATCGAGGCGACCAGCAAGGGGCAGGTCATCGACTCCGCCCTGTCGCTCGACGCGCGCACCACCTTCACCAACAACAATCTGTTCCGCCAGGCATCCTTCCGCCCGCGGACCACCGACTGCGAGTTCACCGACTACATCGAGGCCGGCGAAGCCTACAAGACCTGCTTCGGGAAAGAGATCCAGGAGTACGAGGAAAACCTCATCGCTCAGGCCATCCGCGAGACCAGCGAGACCCATGAGGAGACCCTGCGGGAGGTCGTCTCCCAGCTCGACAAACATGGGCTGCCCGGTAGCGAGGTGCTTACCGCGGCACTGAACAACATCGTAGGCTTCCGCCGCCAGCGCGATTGCCAGACACTCAAGGCCTTCACCGCCTGCCACCGGGCACTGAAAGAGGCCATCAAGCGGGGTGCCGAGCTTGCCAACGCCCTGACGGAGCCCGCGCTCCACGACCTGGGCCGGGCGCGCAAGGCGCTCGATAGCCTCTGGCCCTTCCTGGAGCCCGAGCCCGACCTCGGCGATGGCGACCGGGACCACGCCGAGCAGCTCAAGGATCTGCTGGCCCGGGAGTCCTTCTTCCGCGAGCTGCCGGCCATCGATCAGCACACCAAGGCCCTGGAAACCGCCCACCAGACCCGCCTGCGACAGGCGCTCGACGCCCGGACTCAGGCTTACGCGGACGCCCTTCAACAACTGCGCGGCACGCCCGGCTGGGAGGAGGTCGGCGCGGACCAACGCGACCGCGTCGCCGATCCACTGGCGACTTATACCCTCGCCAAGACGACCAGCCCCTCGATACCCCAGCTCCGGGCGGACCTCGACGCTTGTCCCGTACGTCGCGACAAGGCCATCGAGGAGCTCATGCGCCTGATCGACGGCAATCGCATCGTCAAGGTTTCGGCATCGAGCTACTTCGCCGGCGGCATCGAGAACGAGGAGCAGCTCGATCAGGCGCTCGACGGGCTCAAGGAGCA
>JBFZDM010000082.1:0-7275 GCA_041307365.1 Chromatiaceae bacterium
ACCCGCGCCGCGCTCCAGAGGTTCAGGGGACCCGTGGCGATGCTGATCGCCGGAAGCGACCAGATAGTGCCGCCAGACCATAGCCAGAGACTCTATGAGGCCTTGCCCGCGCCCAAGCGGCTCTGGCTTTTTCCGGAGGCCGACCACAATGATTGGCCGGCACACCCCACCGCGGCCTGGTGGGGAGAGGCGATGGACTGGCTGGAAGCGACGGCAGTGCCAGCGGCGGGCGGTCCTTGATTTCCATAAGGTGGCTTTAGCCCGCCCAAAGGGCGCTTCACTGATGCCGCGTTTCCGGATGGCCGCCTGGTTGCTTAGCTCGATTCAGTCGATCGATTCGACCGCGCGCCCCGCTGTCCCGCCAAGCCCCACCATCTACTGATTAGCCACGGATCAAAAATTACCGGGACATCCGAGGTCGGGTTAGCGCAGCGTAACCCGACTTCGGCCCAGCCTTGTGCCACTTGTTTCTGAACCGATCCTTAGCCCCAACCACCAAAAATCTCTACCATGAGATAGGCGCTATAGGCGACATAGGCCAGGACCAGCAGGGTGCCATCGATGCGGCTGATGCGCCCTGGCCGGCCGCCGAAGCCCCGGCCGAGGACGAAGAGGGACAGGGTCAGCACGGACATGGTCATGATGTCGCGGGTGAAGACTTCCGGGCCCACCGACAGCGGATGGATGGCTCCAGCGATGCCGACCACCGCCAGGGTGTTGAAGAGATTGGAGCCGATGATGTTGCCCAGGGCCAGGTCGTGCTCGCCCTTGCGGGCCGCGACGATGCAAGAGGCCAACTCCGGCAGCGAGGTGCCCACGGCAACGATGGTCAGGCCGATGATGAGATCGCTCACCCCCAGACCATGGGCGATCTCCACCGCGCCCCAGACCAGGATGCGGGAACTCAGGAGCAGCAAGACGAGACCGGCGAAGGTCCAGAACAAGGCTTGCCGGCTGGTCATGGGCTCGGCGGCCAATTCCTCCTCCACCTCGTGATCCAGGGCATCCTCCGTCTTGCGCAGGCCCTGCCAGGTCATCCAGACCATGACCCCGGCAAAGACCGCCAGCAGGATCCAGGCATCCAGGCGGGTGATCTGGCCGTCCCAGATCTGCCAGGCCGCCAGGGCTGTCACGGCAGCGAGGATGGGCAGTTCCTTGCGCAAGACCTGGGAATGGACGGCGATGGGACTGATCAGGGCCGTGATGCCCAGGATAAGGGCAATGTTGGCGATGTTGGAGCCATAGGCGTTGCCCAGGGCGATGCCGGGGCTACCCTGATAGGCCGCCAGGGCCGAGACCATCATCTCCGGCGCCGAGGTGCCGAAACCCACGATCACCATGCCAACGAGGCGCGCCGGCATACCGAAGTGACGCGCGGTGGCGGCGGCGCCATCCACGAACCTGTCCGCGCTCCAGACCAGGAGCATAAGGCCGACAACAAGGGCAACAAGGGGGAGCATCATGGCGGGGAACCCTGCAAGGGATTACTTGGGCCTAGAAGGCATCTCGGACAAGAGATTCCGCCCTCTGGGCGAGCCAGTTGCCCAGCCGCGGCAGGGCAACGCGTGTTTTCAGGCCATCCCCAGGATCGAGGGGAGGCTGAAACAAGGCGGGCATGATACAGGCTTTCGCGCCGCTCTTCATGAGGGGATAGCCAGTTCCAGTCAGGCGCGGGATGTGCCCTCGTCTCCGGCGTCAAGGTCTTCGTGCCCCCGCCGGCCACCACCCGGGACACGAAGGCACTCATGAACGAGGGCTTCGATTGCTCCTATTGGTACTATTGCACCTCGCCGCTCAAATCTCATGGACCATGTGAAAGGGAACAGCTTATGGCAGTACCAAAATCCCCCGATACTCAGAATGCAATGCCTCCCGGGATGACCAACCCCAAAGCCACCCGTGGCTCCTGGAGCGACGCCTTGCGACCCTTTCTCGATAGCCGCGTCATCGCCATGTTGTTTCTTGGCTTTTCCGCCGGGATCCCGCTGCTGTTGATCTTTTCCTCCCTGTCGCTCTGGCTACGCGAGGCGGGGGTGGAGCGCGGGGCCGTGACCTTCTTTAGTTGGGCGGCCCTGGGTTACTCCTTCAAGTTCGTTTGGGCGCCCCTCATCGACCGCCTGCCGCTGCCTCTGCTGACCCGCTGGCTGGGGCGCCGCCGATCCTGGCTGCTCGTCGCCCAGTTGGCCATTATGGCGGCCATCCTGCTCATGGCGGTGATTGACCCGGCGCAGGGGGAGGGTAGCCTGACCCGCATGGCCCTGGCGGCGGTCCTCCTCGGCTTCTCGGCGGCGACGCAAGATATCGTTATCGATGCCTATCGCATCGAAGCGGCGGAGACCGGCCTCCAGGCCATGATGTCGGCGACCTATATTGCCGGTTATCGCGTGGGTATGGTGGTCTCGGGGGCCGGGGCCCTTTTCCTGGCCGCCGCCCTGGGCTCCACGGCAGAGCACTATGTCTTCGCGGCCTGGCGGTGGACCTACGTCGCCATGGCCGGGGCCATGCTGGTGGGCATCGCCACCACCCTGCTGATCCCGGAGCCGGTTTCGGGGCGGACGAATGCCCGGCGTTACGATGTTTTAGACTATTTCCGGCTGGTGATCGTGTTCGCTGGCGCGGCGACGGCCTTCGTGGGGGCCTTCTTCCTGAGTGGGGACCCGTTTGCCGCCCTGCGGGTGGCGGTGGGCGAGGGTACCCTGACTGGCTTCCTGCTCGAAAGCGGGCGTTTCCTGCTGGCGATCCTGGCGGCCGGCCTGACCGGCTGGCTGCTGGTCCGTCTCGGGGTGGTGGACCGGGCCATGGCCAGGGAAACCTGGATCGCCCCCGTGCTCGACTTCTTCGACCGCTATGGCACCCGCACGGCTTTGCTGTTGCTGGCCCTGATTGGCCTCTACCGTATCTCGGACGTGGTGTTGGGCGTGATCTCCAATGTCTTCTATCAGGACATGGGCTTCACCAAGCCCCAGATCGCCTCGGCGGTCAAGACCTTTGGGGTCATCGTCAGCATCGCCGGCGGCCTCCTTGGCGGGCTCATGGCGGCCCGCTACGGCGTCATGCGCATCCTCATGCTCGGCGCCATCCTCTCGGCGGCCACCAACCTCGTCTTCGTCTGGCTGGCCTGGGTGGGCAATGATGTCGCCGTTCTCTACCTGGCCGTGGCGGCGGACAACCTGGCGGCGGGCCTGGCCAGCGCGGCCTTCGTCGCCTTTCTGTCGAGCCTGACCAGCGTCGCCTTCACCGCTGTACAATACGCCATCTTCAGCTCCCTCATGACCCTGCTGCCCAAGGTCCTGGGGGGCTACTCGGGCACCATGGTGGGCGCCATCGGCTATCCGGCCTTCTTTGTCTTCACCACCCTCGTCGGCGTGCCCGTGCTGGCGCTCGTCTGGCTGGCGGGACGGCATTTGAAGAGGGATGAGGCCACCTGATCCCCCCTGTTGTCACCCCCCTGTCACCCACGCGAAGGACTAGCAGCGGTGGTGGGGGCCAGTGGTCGGATCAATAAGAATTCATTATGAATAAATTCAGCGACTGAACCGGAATTAAATCAGGATTGCTGCATCGCACAAAGTGTGCGATTGTTACAAACCAAC
This sequence comes from Chromatiaceae bacterium, assembly GCA_041307365.1. Lineage (GTDB taxonomy): Bacteria > Pseudomonadota > Gammaproteobacteria > Chromatiales > Chromatiaceae > M0108. Next base: position 3,594 of record JBFZDM010000082.1, read on the forward strand.
AGGGATGGCGGCGGCCGGTCAGCTCGACCAACCGGTTCGCCGCCTCGCCATTTCCCCTGGGCTTTTTCCCTAGGAAACGCTGATTATTGGCTATCCTGGCCAACATCGGCGCGCGGGCATCCTCCCCCCGATGGGAAGTGCTGAATATAGACGCGTTTCTCTAGCCGAGACGCCCGAAGATGGGAGCTGGCGCGAGCCGCCGCGGTACTGGCGGCTCACGGCCCGAGGCCTGGCCTGGACGGCTTGGACTCGAGCATTCGTCACAAACCGGAAAGCAGCTAAGATGACCACTCACCCAAAACGCCCCTTCTTTCTCAACCTGCTGGTGATCCGGCTCCCGGTGGCGGGAGTCATGTCCATCGGCCACCGCATCAGCGGTGTCACCCTGGTCTTCACCATTCCCTACTTCATCCACCTGCTGGCGCTCTCCCTGGCGAGCCCCGCGGACTTCGACGCAGTGTCCCAAACCATCGCCGGCTGGCCCTTCAAGGCCTTTCTCTTCCTCTTCCTCTGGGCCCTGATGCACCACTTCCTGGCGGGAATCCGCTACTTGATGCTCGATATCGACGTTGGCATCGAGAAGCCCCTGTACCGCCAGACGGCCTGGGGCGTCCTGGCTGGAGGGCCTGTTTTGGCCCTGATACTCCTGGGAGCACTGTCATGAGCCGTCAAGCCTCCGGACTCCGGGCCTGGGTTTTCCAGCGCGTCACCGCGATCCTTCTGTTGCTGTACTTTCCCTATCTGATCCTCAGTCTTGCCTTCAGCCCGCCGGCGAATTACGCCGCATGGGTGGCCTGGTTGAGCCAGCCCCTGGTCGGCATGGGCTTCCTGATCTTCGTCGGCGCCCTTCTGCTTCATGCCTGGGTCGGCGTGCGCGATGCCATCATCGATTATGTGCATCCGATCACCGCCCGCGTCACGGCCTTGACCTTGCTGGCGCTGGGACTGATCGGCTGCGGCCTCTGGGCCCTCAAGGTCGTCATCCTGGCGGGCTAGGGCAAGGCAAAATTGAATCCGAGAATCACATGTCATTAAACAAGCGAAACTTCGACGCCCTCATCGTGGGCGCGGGCGGCGCCGGGCTCAACGCGGCGATCCAACTGGCCAACGCCGATCTGCGCGTGGCCGTGGTATCCAAGGTCTTTCCCACCCGCTCCCACACCGTCGCCGCCCAGGGCGGCGTTAACGCGGCACTGGCCAATGTCCTGCCGGACAACTGGCACTGGCACATGTTCGATACCGTCAAGGGGTCGGACTACCTGGGCGACCAGGACGCCATCGAATTCATGTGCCGCGAGGCCATCCCCACCGTTTATGAGTTGGAACATAGCGGGGTGCCCTTCTCGCGCCTGGACAACGGCAAGATCTACCAGCGGGCCTTCGGCGGCCAGAGCCAGAATTTCGGTGGCGATCAGGCCGCCCGCACCTGCGCCGCGGCGGACCGTACCGGTCACGCCATCCTGCACACCCTCTACCAGCAGAACCTCCGCGCCAAGACCCACTTCTTCGACGAATTCTTCGCCATCGACCTGGTCAAGGACGCCGAGGGCGTCGTTTGCGGCGCCCTGGTCCTGGAGATCGAGACCGGCGAGCCCCTGTTGATCGAGGCCAAGACCACATTGCTCGCCACTGGCGGCTGTGGTCAGGTCTTCCGCACCACCTCCAACGCCCATATCAACACGGGTGACGGCATGGCCATGGCCCTGCGGGCTGGCGTACCCCTGATGGACATGGAGTTCTTCCAGTTCCATCCCACCGGCATCGCCGGCAAGGGCATGCTGATCACCGAGGGCGTGCGCGGCGAGGGCGGCTATCTGGTCAACGGGCGCGGCGAGCGTTTCATGGAGCGGTATGCCCCCAAGGCCAAGGACCTGGCCAGCCGCGACGTCGTTTCCCGCTCCATCGTCACCGAGGTCAAGGAGGGACGCGGCGCCGGCCCCAAGGGCGATCACGTCCTGCTCAAGCTGGACCACCTGGGCGAGAGCCTCATCGCCAAGCGCCTGCCCGGCATCCGCGAGAGCAGCCGCATCTTCGCCGGAGTCGATCCCGTGGTCGAGCCCATCCCGGTCTTTCCTACCGCCCACTATGTCATGGGCGGCATCCCCACCGACCGCTTCGGCCGCGTCATGGCACCGGCGGGCACGGGCGAGGATGCCTTGCCAGGGCTCTACGCCGCCGGAGAGTGCGCCTGCGCCTCGGTCCACGGCGCCAACCGCCTGGGCGGCAACTCCCTGCTCGACATCCTGGTCTTTGGCCGCCTGGCGGGCAAGAACATCATCGAGTACGTCAAGGAAAATCCCTTCCATCGCCTGATCGATCCGGCTAGCCTGGACGCCGCCCTGTCGCGCCTGGCGCGCTGGGAACAGAGAGGCAAGGGCCCGACCGTGCACGAGACCCGTGAAAGGCTCACCCGTTGCATGGAGGATCACGCCGGCGTCTTCCGCACCGAGGAGATCATGACCGAAGGGCTGGAAAAGATGAGGGAGATCCGGGCCGGTATGGGTGATGTCCGGCTCATGGATCATTCCAAGGTCTTCAATACCGCCCGCATCGAGGCCCTGGAGCTGGATAATCTGCTGGACGTTGGCATGGCCATCGCCGCTTCCGCCCTCTATCGCCAGGAGAGCCGCGGCGCCCATTCGCGTCCCGACTTCCCCAAGCGGGACGATGTCAACTGGATGAAGCACACCCTTTACTTCCAGGAGGGCGACCGGCTCGACTACAAGCCGGTGCGGACCAAACCGCTGACGGTGGAGAGCTTCCCGCCGAAAGAGCGCGTCTATTGAGTCAGGCCGAGGGACAAACATGAAATTCCGAGTCTATCGCTATGATCCTGAGCTGGGCCAGAAGCCCCGTATGCAGGAGTTCGAGGTCGAGACCCATCGCGGCATGATGCTGCGCGATGCCCTCATGGCCATCAAGGCCCAGGACGAGACCTTCGCCTTCCGCCACTCCTGCGGCGAGGGCGTGTGCGGCTCCGATGGCGTCAACGTCAACGGCATTAACAAGCTTGCCTGTGTCACCGCCATCGCCGATCTCAAGGAACCGGTCGAGGTGCGCCCCTTCCCAGGGCGTCCCGTCATCCGCGACCTGGTCGTGGACATGACCCAGTTCTACGAGCAGTACAAGGCCGTGGAGCCTTGGCTCAAGCACAGGGAGCCGATTCCCGAACAGGAGATCCTCCAGTCTCCCGCCGACCGCGACAAGCTCGATGGCCTTTACGAGTGCATCATGTGCGGCTGCTGTTCCACCTTCTGCCCCTCCTTCTGGTGGAACCCGGAGAAGTTCCTCGGCCCCCAGGCCCTGCTCACCGCCTATCGGTTCCTCGCCGACAGCCGTGACCAGGCCAGCGCCGAGCGCATGGACTTTCTCGAAGGCCCCTACAAACTCTTCCGCTGCCACAGCATCATGAACTGCGTGGAGGTTTGCCCCAAGGGCCTCAACCCCACCAAGGCCATAGGCCACATCAAGGAAATGATGTTGAAGGACTCGGTCTAGGATCTGGACCGAGCGGGGTACCCCGAGCCACTCGCCCGGGGTCCCTGATCATCCGTGGGTCCCCGTGGCTGATCAGGGGCCACGCTTGTTTCGGGTCGGGTGACGTCTGGCGGGGGCCGTCGTGAATACCTCCCTGTAGGCTTGGCGACCGCATCCCAGCGGTCGACCCCCCCCCCACACGCCC
>JBFZDM010000093.1:0-3260 GCA_041307365.1 Chromatiaceae bacterium
ACGGTTGAACAGCCCCAGCAGGGCATCGACAGTCTTCTCATCGGGCTTTCCGGCCTCCAGCGCTTGCAACCACTGGGCCTCGAGTTTCTGTAGCGGTAACCCAAATACCTGCTCCCAGGGACGCTTACCCCCCTTTGACCCTTGCCAGAAGCTTTTTATTTTCTCCGCGCCATAGGTCGCCAGGAGATAGTCGCCAAAGGCCGCCGACTCGGCGTACATGATATGTTGCCTTGCCCGGTCAAAGGTTACCGGCACGCCCTCCCGCGTGGTCATTCCCCATTGCTCATGGTTCGGCCCCAGCTCAGCCAGGGGAATATAAGCATGCTGACGGCGAAATGCCGCCACCCACTCGTCGGCCCGATAGCCACACATGGGAAAGCTCAGCGGGTTGCCAAAGCGCATCTCCATGGGGATGCCCATCATGTTGCGGATGAGTTTGTCCGGGCTGACGAAGAGGGCATGGGTGAGCTTATGGGCGACCTGTTGCGGTTCCCGGTCAACACCGAAGACCCGGACGACACGCGTTCGTCGCTTTCCCTGACCCTCCATAAGAAAGACGGTGGCGTAAATGTCGCCGCGGGGCCGGTCGAATTCCAGCCGGATCTTGCCCAGTTGATCGACCCGGTTACCCTCGCCATAGAAACGTTGCACCTGGTCCAATTTTGCCTGTGCCTGCCTGGTCAGCGTCACTTGGCGGTCAGGGGAGAGCTTGCCCGTAAGATCCTTGATGACAAAGACATCGGTCTCCCGCGCCTGGAGATTCAGCAGGGGAATGAGTAGCAGCAACACGGACAGCAGGTATGGCTTGGTAATACGCATGGGCTGAATCCTCGGTAGGCGGTAGGAGGCATTTAGTCGCACATCCCGCCCCACTTGGTGATTATCATCTTGTTTCCAAGGCGCCACCCGGACAGGGTCGACCCAGGGGCCAACCTTGCTCGCCCTAACCTCCCCTCCGCATCTTCAGTTCCCCCCACCGATCATGCCGCGCCAGGCATCTGCCACGATGGCTTCATCGACCTGGATCTGACCTTCCCAGACACGGCACCGCCATGAAGATGCTGCCTCCATGATCTATGCTTTGCTGTGGAGGACGACGGGGCGATCCTCCGTTGTCCATGTTGTGTGAGGCAATTAAAGGAGACGTCATCATGCCAGTCGCAATCACACGTTATCAGGGTGATATGCTGTTCGAGACCGAGGTTGGCGGGCAGCGCATCACCACCGATGTCACCCCACCGATGGGGGGCAAGGGGCGTGCGCCCACCCCGCCCGACCTGTTCGTGGTCTCCCTGGGTGCCTGCGTCGCGGCCTTCGTCGCCCACTACTGCGAGCAGCAGGGGATCGACACCCGCGACCTTACCGTCGATACGGGCTTCGAGAAGACTGATAAGCCAGCCTTTCTTACCAACTTCCGCATCGACGTACGCCTGCCCCACGCCGAATGCGGTGACCGTGAGGCCGCCGTTAAGCGCGTGGCCGACCACTGCATCATCCACGAGACCCTGCACCACCTGCAGGCGGTGGAGATCCGCATCCACGACAGCAAGGATCTAGCCCCCGCCTAGGGGGAAGGCATAGGAACCCAAATTCAGGTCCAAGGATGGACCCCCTGTTTTCTTGGAGTGCTCCCAGGCTCAGGAGGATAAACGGGACTTCCCGGCTACCCTGCTTGCTGGCCGGGGCCACCGCCGCCACCGTCTCGGCCCCCACCCCAGCCAGGAGCTGGCTGAAGGCGGCCAGCAGGTCCGCATCGGCGGCGATGGCCAGGCGCGCCATGCCGAGCGCGAAGTGGCATTCGAGCATGGCGTCCTGGAGCTGCGCCCTCTGGCGCTCCAGGCGCTCGGGGACAGGCCGCCCGGCGATCCCCGCCAGGGTCGCCAACAGGGCGTCAACGGCGTCGAGGCCCATGAGGTGGGCGAAGCGGTGGTCCGGCACCCCGGTGCGCCCGTGCAGGGCATCCGCCGCCGCGACCATGGACTCGCCCACCACCAGGGTCGCACAGGCGTCGCCCAGGGTGGAAAGCTCCCCCACCGGGGTCCCACCGATGGTGAGCGGGCTGAAATCCTCACCGGTGAGGTGGCCGTCCAATGCGTCGGACAGATCCGGCAGGACCAGGGGCCGCAGGTCGAAGGCCTCGATCAGGTCCTTCAGGTGCTCCAGGTCACCCGGTGTCAGGGCCGAGCCCACCAGCACATTGACCTGGCGCGGGCGCCGGCCGGGCTGGGTGCCCGCGGCCGACGCCTCCGGGACCAGGTCCTCGATCAGGGCCTTGACCGCGGCGGCGAAGCCGGACTCCAGGCAGCCGGCGAAGTCCGGGGTCGAGACCGCCACCACCGGCGTGGCGTCGAACCGCGGGTACTGGGTGCGAAACTCCCGCACGGCCATGCGGATGTCCGCCCCCTGGGTCTCGACCAACCCGGTGGTGGGCACCCCGATCAGGTCGGGCGCGGACTTTTCGCACAGGGTCTTGAGCCCCTCCACCACATTGTCGTTGGCCTCCATGACGGCGCTCACCTGATCCATGGCCGTGGTCTGGAGCGGGATGGGTTCGCGGAAGTGACGGACGAAGAAGACCTTGCCGAAGGCCGTGCACCCCTGGGAGCCGTGCAGCATGGGGATGGCCCGGCGCAGGCCGAGAAAGGCGAGTGCAGAGCACCCGCAGCCCCAGCTCGTCGCACAGCGGCAGGACGTGCCACAGCTCGCCGGCGATGTTGTACTCGCCCACCAGGGTCACATCGTGGACCTTGAAGCCATCCCTTTCGATGCCCTCCGGCAGCGGGTCCGGCTCCCGGGTGCCGCAGACGTACTTGACCATGCTGTCCCCGGCGATGCGGTTGCCGAGGTTCTTGGTGCCATAGAAGCCCGCCGCGTCCACCGGCACCACCGGGGTCCCCCAGCGATTTGTGGCTTCCTTACAGACAGCCCCGATGTCATCGCCGATCAGGGCCGGGATGCAGGTGTTGTAGACGAAGACCGCCGCCGGGCTGTAGGAGTAGATGGCCTGCTTGATGGCGTGGAACAGCCGCTTCTCGCCGCGGCCCATGACCACGTCCTGCTCGGTCAGATCCGTAGTCATGCCGATCTTGTAGAGGGTGGGCCCGGAGGAGCGCGTCCCGCGGTTGTCCCAGGAAGACCCATCGCCCCGATCTGGCTTGTCGGGTCTGCGACAAGACCCAGGCGATGGCGCATCGGCGACGGTCCGGGTGTCGCGCCCCCAACCCGCCCCTGCCGCCGTGGTCCACGTGGACCTTGGTGGG
>JBFZDM010000103.1:0-8402 GCA_041307365.1 Chromatiaceae bacterium
CCCGCGCCAGAGCCAGAAGGATTCCGCCGCCTGTTCGACCAGCATCCCCAGCCCATCGAGGGCACGGGCGGCGCCATGGGCCTGGCCCCAGCGGCAAAAGGCGGTGGGCTGGTCGGCGTAAAGCATGTCGTAGGTCCAGCCGCCAGGGGTGAGACAGTCGTCCGGAATATCCGGCACTGCCCCGCCCAGGCCAGCGGAGGTGGCGTTGATGATGAGATCGAAGTGCCTTTCTCTTAGGTTGTCCAGGCCACAAGCCACTACACGGCTGGAGTCCGCGACCAGGGCCACCAGTTCCCGAGCCCGGCCGGCGGTGCGATTGGCGATGGTCAGGGCGGCGAGGCTGGTCTCCAGCAGGGGCCGCAGCACGCCGCGGGTGGCCCCGCCGGCGCCGAGCAACAGCACCCGCGCCCTGCTAAAGTCGAAGCCATGATTGGCGGTCAAATCCCGCACCAGGCCCACGCCATCCGTGTTGTCACCCCGCAGACGGCCATCGGCCAGGGCGATCAAGGTGTTGACCGCCCCGGCGCTGGCGGCGACGAGACTGAGTTCGTCCGCCAAGGCGTAGGCCTCCTCTTTGAAGGGGACAGTGACGTTCAGGCCGCGCCCGCCGGCGGCCAGGAAGCGGCCCACATCACCAGCGAAGTCGTCCAGATCGCCCAGGATGCGGCCGTACACCAGATCCTGCCCCGTCTGGCGGGCAAAGGCGGCATGGATCAATGGCGACTTGCTATGGGCGATGGGGTTGCCGATGACGGCGTAACGATCGGTCATGGCTCAGCCTTGCAGCCAGCGAGCGGCGTCCTTGGCGTAATAGGTGAGGATGGCGTCGGCCCCGGCGCGGCGGATGGAAAGCAGGGACTCCAGCACCACGGCCCGCTCTTCGAGCCAGCCGTTCTGGGCCGCCGCCTTGAGCATGGCGTATTCGCCGCTGACCTGATAGGCGAAGGTGGGTACGCCAAACGATTCCTTGACCCGCCGCACTATGTCCAGATAGGGCAAGGCCGGTTTGACCATGACCATGTCGGCCCCCTCTTGGAGGTCGAGGGCGACCTCGCGCAGGGCCTCGTCCGAGTTAGCCGGGTCCATCTGGTAGCTGTACTTGTTGCCGCCACCCAGGTTGGCCGCCGAACCCACGGCGTCGCGGAAGGGACCGTAAAAGCTGGAGGCATACTTGGCCGAATAGGCCAGGATGCGGGTATGGATCTGCCCAGCCGCCTCCAGGGCCGAGCGGATGGCGCCGACGCGCCCGTCCATCATGTCCGAAGGGGCGACCACGTCGGCCCCGGCGTCGGCGTGGGAGAGGGCCTGCTTGACCAGAACCTCCACCGTCTCGTCGTTCAGTACATAGCCACTGGCGTCGATGAGCCCATCCTGGCCATGGGTGGTGAAGGGGTCGAGGGCGACGTCGGTGATGACGCCAAGGTCCGGCAGGGCCCGTTTGAGGGCACGCACCGCCCGTTGGGCCAGGCCCTGGGGATTGTAGGCCTCCCGGGCGTCCTCGGACTTGGCCTCGGCTGGCGTGACGGGAAAGAGGGCAATGGCCGGAATGCCCAGGTCCATGACCTCGCGCGCCTCCTCTACCAGGCGGTCGATACTCTTGCGCTCCACCCCCGGCATGGAGGCCACCGCCTCGTGCCGGCCCTCGCCCTCCAGGACGAAGACGGGATAAATCAAGTCATCCGGCCCCAGCCGGGCCTCGCGCATCAGCCGGCGAGAGAAGACATCGCGGCGCATGCGGCGCGGGCGGATCGAGGGGAAACCGGGGCGGAGAGGATTGTCGGGGGTCATGAGCGGGTCCATGATGAGTTGTCGCGGATGGCGCAATAGAGTGGCCACGGAACGGGTATCCAGTCACTTGCCTCCCGCCCCTCGCCAGTCTCGGAAAAATATCCTACCCTTGACCGCCTGATCGAACCAGCCCCAGGCCCCATCCCGGATTATCGAGCAACACCCATGTTCCAGCCCCCTCCTCGAAACGACCACCACAGTCACGGTCACGACAAGCATCATGATCACCGTCATGACCACCCCCATCACTACGATCCCCATCCCTCGCACCCCCACACCTTCGCCGTTGACCGCCACGATTTCGAGGAACTTGTTATCTCCGCTTCGCGGGAAGGCCCCATCCTGGTGGACTTCTGGGCCGACTGGTGCTCTCCCTGCCATGCCCTGGCGCCCCATCTGGAACGGGCAGTGGACGAATATCGGGGGGCCATCCGCCTGGCCAAGGTGGAGGTGGACGAGGGCGACAACATGAAGCTGGCGGGCCATTACCGGCTGCGCGGCTTTCCCACCGTGATCCTTTTCCAGGGCGGCGAGGAGATGTGCCGCTTCAGCGGCTCACGCTCCACCTCCCAGGTGCGCGACTGGTTGCGGGAGCATCTGGACACGGCGCCTCTGGCGGCCCCGGCATGACCACCCGCATTCAAATTTTTGAAAATAGCCGTTAAATCAGGATAGTAGGCAAGCAGAAAACCAAACCCCATGGGCAATCGGTATAGCGGTTGCGGTTTCGAATCAGGCTTCTTCGGCCAGCCAGTCCCGCGGCACGAGGAAACGCTCGTAGAGCGCCGCCTCCGGCGACCCCGGCTCGGGGTGCCAGCCGTACCGCCAGCTCACCTCCGGCGGCAGGGACATGAGGATGGATTCGGTCCGCCCGCCGGATTGAAGCCCGAACAGGGTGCCCCGGTCATAAACCAGGTTGAATTCCACGTAGCGGCCACGGCGATATTTCTGGAAGGCCCGCTCGCGCTCGCCCCAGGCCAGGCCCTTGCGTCGCTGGACGATGGGCAGATAGGCGGGCAGATAGTGGTCGCCGACGCTTTGTAGAAAGGCAAAGCCGCGAGCGAAACCCCATTCATCGAGGTCGTCGAAAAAGAGGCCTCCGATGCCGCGGGGCTCGTCGCGATGCTTGAGGAAGAAATAGTCGTCGCACCAACGCTTGAAGCGGGGATGGACGTCGGCACCGAAGGGCGCGCAGGCCGCGCGGGCGACACGATGCCAGTGGATGGCGTCTTCCTCAAAGCCATAATAGGGCGTCAGGTCGAAGCCGCCGCCAAACCACCAGACGGGCTCGGCCCCCGCCTTCTCCGCCATGAAGAAGCGCACATTGGCATGGGAGGTGGGTACATAGGGGTTGCGGGGGTGCATGACCAGGGACACCCCCATGGCCTGAAAGGCCCGGCCCGCCAACTCGGGGCGACGTACCGTCGCCGAGGGCGGCAGGCTGGCGCCAAAGACATGGGATAAATTGATCCCACCCTGCTCGAAAATCTCCCCGCCCCGCAGGACACGGGTACGGCCACCACCCCCGCCGGGCCTCTCCCAGGCGTCCTCGACGAAGCCGGCGCCGCCCTCCTCCGTTGCCGCCAGGGCCTGGGTGATCCGGTCCTGAAGTTCAAGGAGATAGACCTTGACGGCGGCCGCGTCCGGTTCCTCGCTCATACCCTACGCCTCCACGCCGGCAGTGCCCGGCGGGTAGAGATGGATCGCCAGCCAGAGACAGCGTGGCTCGGGGCGCGTCTCCAGCACCCGGTGCGGGGTGTGGGCGGGAATCAGCAGATGATCCCCCGGCCCCAGCGGGACTATCTCCCCGCCAACCTCCATCACGGCCCGGCCCTCCACCAGCATTACCCATTCGTCCTGTTCCTGGTCATAGGACCCAGGGTCTGGGGTCGTGCTGCTGAGGATGCGCTCGATACGCAAATTACCCTGGCGCCAGAGGTCCTGGAAGAACTCGCCCGAGGTCAGGCGCGGTAGATCGGCGAAGAGGTTGGCGGGGATCATGGCAAAGCGAGAATTCTCAAGGCCGCAACGAAAAAACCGGCACGAGGCCGGTTGTTTCGTTGGGTTCCCGAGGGGGGAGGCCGGCGACCGAGGGGGCCTCAGGCCATCGCCTTGATCCGGGCATTGATGCGGCTCTTGTGACGGGCCGCCTTGTTCGCATGGATCAGACCCCTGCCTGCCGCCCGGTCGATGAAGGGCACGGCAAGCTTGAAGGCCGCCACGGCCGCTTCCTTGTCACCCGTCGCGATGGCCTTGAGCGTGTTCTTGACATAGGTACGCATGGCGCTGCGGCGAGAGGCATTCTGTTGGCGATGCTTCTCGGCCTGACGGGCACGCTTGAGAGCTTGGGGGGAGTTGGCCAAGGTGGGTCTCCTGAAATCCTGTAAGACTCGCGGGTCGAAAATTAAGACCCTGCATTTTCCCCAAGCATCACGCCCCTGTCAACCAAGCACTGGCCTTTTTTGCACCATCCGCTCGCGCAAGAGGGGACCTGGACAAACCGGCGCCCTCTTAAAACTAGATTGCGGGGGCTCGATGATGCGGGGCTCTTACCAACCTCGGCCCCGAAGTTTTGACGGTCCAGCGGCATGGATGCTCTACTATGACTGTTTCGTGACCATGCCCGAGCCGCGCGCGCGGGCCATGTCGGGTTTCTCCCTTGAAACCCCCCCGTTAAAATCCACCGAGAAATGCACGCAGAGGCAGATCATGTCTGAAAACGAGGTCAAGCCGACCACAGAAACGCCCCCGGCGCCTGAAGCCAAGCCGGCGGCCAGCACCAGGGTTAGGGCCACGGCAACCACGGCTGCCCAGCCCGCCGCGGTAAATGAGCAGGAACCCAAGGAAACGGAGGAGCCAGCCGCCAAGGCCGCCGAGCCCAAAAAGGCCGATAAGCCCGAAAAGGCCGAAAAGGAAGATAAGGAGGCGAAGAAAGAGAAGCCGGTCAATGTGCTGGTTAACATCAAGGTGGATGAGAAGCAGCTCAAGAAAGAAGCCGAGGCTTACTATCCCTATAAGAACAGGCTGCCGACGGCCGAATACGAGGCGATGCAATACCAACTCCAGATCGAACTGCTCAAGTGGCAGAACTGGGTCAAGGAGAGTGGCGAACGCATTATGGTGTTATGCGAGGGCCGCGACGCCGCCGGCAAGGGTGGCACCATCAAACGTTTCATGGAGCACCTGAATCCCCGCGCCGCCCGCGTGGTTGCCCTGGAGAAGCCCAACGATCGCGAGCGCACCCAGTGGTACTACCAGCGCTACATTCAGCACCTGCCCGCCGCGGGTGAGATCGTCTTTTTTGACCGCTCCTGGTACAACCGCGCTGGCGTCGAGCGTGTCATGAGCTTCTGTACCGGGGCTGAATACCTGGAATTCATGCGCCAGACACCCGATCTGGAACGTATGCTGGTGCGTAGCGGCATTCACCTCTACAAACTATGGTTCTCCGTCACCCGCAAAGAGCAGTTGCGGCGCTTCAAGTCCCGCGAGCACGACCCACTCAAGCAGTGGAAGCTCAGCCCCATGGACCTGGCCTCCCTGGACCTCTGGGATGATTACACCAGCGCCAAGGAGAACATGTTCTTCTACACTCATACGGCGGACGCCCCCTGGACCGTGATCAAGTCCGACGATAAGAAGCGCGCCCGTATCAACGCCATGCGCTTCCTGCTCAGCAAGAGCCCTTACCCTAACCGCAACCTGGAAATCGCTACCCCGCCCGATCCCGAGATCGTGGTTGCGCCCCAGATCGAACACCTGAATCCCGCCTCGCTCTAACACACAGGGAGACGCCATAACGCCATGTCGAAGCATTACGAGAAAAACGCCAAACAGGTTGTCAAGGGCTTCAAGGAAGTCCTCGACGATGAGGTCCGCAAGGTCCTCACCGACGATGACTACGACAAGCTGGCCATGTTGATCGAGTCCGCCCTGACCAACTCCGTCCTCTCGGCGGTGGAAAAGGTGGCCGATGACCTGGAGAAGTCCGTCCGCAAGATCCGGCGCGGAGCCGAGCATTACGACGACTGAGCCCTGGCCATTGGGAATCCCGCCAGCTCCTGGCGGGTTTTTACGGGGAAAAGGGCTCTCGCCCTTGCCAACCCCGGCGGGGCCGATCCAGCTTGACCGGCCCCGCCCCTTCAATCCAACTTATCCAGGTGGCCCCGGCGCTTCATCATGTCCCTGATGCTTTGCGTCAGGATGAGTTCCATCGCGTACATCATTTTGCCGCCGGGAATCACCAGGGTGTTGAAGCCGGTGATCGAGGCCCCCTCGATCAGCCCCTTAAGGTTGAGTTTATACTCCACGCTCGGCTTATCCTTGAGGAAATGGATGAGCACCAGGCTCTGCTCCGCCGTCGGAATGTTGGTCACGCAGAAGGGATTGGAGGTATCGGTGAGGGGGATACGCTGAAAATTGATGTGGGTCTGGGAGAATTGGGGCAGGATGAAGTGCATGTAGTCATACATGCGGCGATGGATGGTATCCATCACGTCCTCGGGCTGGTAGCCGCGCTCCGCCATGTCACGGTTGATCTTCTGCACCCACTCCAGGTTGATGGTCGGGCAAACGCCGATGAGCAGGTCCACCTCCCTCGACAGGTCGATATCCCCAGAGACCACACCGCCATGTAGCCCCTCATAGAACAAGAGATCCGTGTCCGGGGGTATGGGCTCCCATTCGGTGAAGGTCCCCGGTGGCGACCCATAGAGGACCGCTTCCTCCTCGTTATGCACATAGTGGCGGCGCTCCCCCGTGCCCGAGCGGCCATAGGACTGGAAGAGTTCCAACTGCTTGTCGAAGAGATTGCCCTCGGGACCGAAGTGGCTCAGGTTGCGGCCCTCCGCCATGGCCATCTTGAGTTCCCGCCGCATTTCCTTGCGATCGAATCGATGGAAACTATCGCCCTCAATGAAGGCAGCGCGCGCCCCGACGCGCATAAATATATGTTCAAGGGCGTTTTTCACCGTGCTGGTGCCGGCACCGGAGGAGCCGGTGACGGCGAGGATGGGGTGCTTACGAGACATGCTGTCGTCCTCGATCTCTCGTTATTTGGAGTCATGAAGCCGGTTTGGGCTGGCTTCCACAAGCGGCGCCACGCCTTCTTGCATGTTTGACGAGCGCCTTGCGGTATCATCGCCTTCGCGCCGCGTCCTCACAACCCTGGTCTGATCGTGGCGTTGATGGCGACGGCCAAGCTCCGGCTTCAGGAATCCGCTAGAAATGCTCGAACCCGCCCGGCTCCAACCCCTCCATGTCCATCCCAGCCGTCCTGGCGCCCCGACCATCCCGGATGGCGTTGGCGGAACGGCTCTGGACCGACTCACCCCATGGGCGCGGAGGAGAGCCTTGGCGCGAACCTGGATGCGAGTCCGCCCGCGCGCCTGCCTGTTGAGCCTCTTGCTAGCCTGCTCGGGCTCGGTCCTCGCCGCCGATGCCCCATTCTATGATCTGACCATCAAGCCCACGGGTGTCAACGAGATGGATCAGGCCCTGCTGGACGCCTCTCTCCTCGCCAGTCTGCGCGAGGAGGCGCCGGCCGGCGCCTTTGCCCTGGTCGCCCGCGCCAGTAACGATGTCGCGCGCCTCGATGCGGTGCTGCGCGGCTTCGGTTACTACGACGCCCTGATCGACATCCGCCTCGACGACCACCCCCTCGACGAACCTGATTTGGTGGCCAGGCTCGAGGACAGACCAGGGCAATCACCGATTCCGATCCAGGTGTCCATCGACCTGGGTCCCCTCTACCAGCTCGGCGAGGTCCGCCTCGACGGCCAGGTGCCGGACAAGGCGCGGGCCGCCTTCACCCTCGCGGCCGGCCAGCCGGCCCTGGCTTCCACCGTTCTCGCCGCCGGACAGGCGGTGCTCAACGCCCTGCGCGAGGACGGTTATGCCCTGGCCCAGGTGCCAACGCCGGAGGTCATAGTCCTGCATGCCTCCCGCACCATGGATGTCACTTACACCGTCGATCCTGGCCCCCGCCTCGCCATCGGCCCCGTGACCATCCACGGCCTGGATCGGCTGAAGGAAGACTATGTGCATCGCCGCCTGGGGCTGGAGCCTGGCGAGATCTACAGCCCCAGCCGCCTGGAACAGGCGCGGCGGGAACTCATGGATAGCGGCGTGCTGGCTAGCGCCCGGCTCATCCCAGGTACGGCACCGGACGCCCTCGACCGCCTGCCCGTGACCCTGGAGGTGTCGGAGCGTCCGCCCCGCGTACTCCGCTTCGCCGCGGCCTTCTCCACCGACGAGGGCGGCAGCGTCTCCTCCTCCTGGACCCATCGCAACTTCCTGGGTCGCGCGGAGCGCCTGACCCTACGCGCCGACGTAGGCACCCTGGGCGCGAACTACACCAACGAGCCGAGCTATCTCGTCAGCGCCACCCTGGTCAAGCCAGACCTCTGGCGGCGCGACGACGACCTGCACCTGGACCTTACCGCCGTACGTGAATTCCTCGACGCCTATGATCGGGACGCCATCTCCGCCGGCATCTCCCTGCAACGGCGTTTCAGCGAACACCTGACCGCCGGCGTGGGCGCCGGCCTCGAACGCTCCCAGATCACCCAGGACGACGTCATCAGCGACTATCATCTGGCCTTTCTGCCCCTAAC
>JBFZDM010000129.1:0-3168 GCA_041307365.1 Chromatiaceae bacterium
ATACCCTGCTCGGCCATCAGGCGCGCCGCCTCTTCCGCCAACCAGCGGCGCTGAGTTTCCCCGCGTTCGTGATGTCGCAATTCTTGTCGGCCTCCGCCCTCGGGTAAGGCACGAAATAGGAGGACCTGATCTGGCACCCACCGATCAGCCTTCAGGGTACCGCATCCTTGGCGCGGGAACCATCCAATCGCCCATTCCTTATCCACCGTGAAATCTCGGCGCCTTCCTCCGCATTCACCTGCATCATCCCTGATGGTTCCAAGACCATCCCATCTCCAGCGGCTTGCGTGCCTCCCGGCCAGTTTCCCCCTGGTCTGCTTGCCGTAGATCCTCGGCGAACTCGGTCGGCGGTAACAAACGCCTTCGGCGCCTGGGCGGCAATCCTGCCCTCCGCGGCAACAAGGGGCCATGGGTCAATGGGTTGAAGGGGCATTGAACCTTGGCTGAGCTGGTGGACGCAACCCCCATGGCGGGACCAATGCCTGTTTCGCGTCAATCTTCGCCAGCAGGCTGGAAAACTGTTATATATTGTTCACTCTTGGCAACTTTTCCTGATTAAGCCCTATCTCGCCCAGCGCAAACGTAACCCATCCATGTTCAGCCTTGGCCTTAAGAAGGCGCCACTCCTGGGACTGGATATCGGCTCGACCGCCATCAAGCTGATCGAACTCTCCCTGCCTGGAGGCGCCTCCGCCCACACCTACCGGGTGGAGAGCTGCGCGCTCGAACCCTTGCCACCCGCCGCCATCGTGGATAAAAAGATCACTAACCCGCAAGCGGTAGGGGAGGCTATCCGCAAGGCCGTGGCCCGCTCGGGCACCCGCGCCAAGGCCGCCGCCGTCGCCGTCCCCGGCGCCGCCGTCATCACCAAGGTCATCACCCTGCCCGCCCAACTCGGCGACGCCGAGATGGAGGCTCAAATCCAGTACGAGGCGGACCAATACATCCCCTACCCCCTGGACGAGGTCAATCTCGATTTCACCGTCCTCGGCCCCGCCTCCACCCAGGACGAGGTCGATGTGCTCCTGGCGGCGTCCCGGCACGAGAATGTAGATAGCCTGGTGGACGTTCTGGCGATGGCGGGCCTGACCGCGGCCATCGTCGATGTGGAGCCCTATGCCCTGGAAAACGCCTGCATCCTGGCCCTGGGCGCCCAAGCCGAGGGTCAGACCATCGCCGTCGCCGACATCGGTGCCGCGTCGACACGCATCCAGGTCCTGCGTGGCGGCCGTACCCTTTACACCCGCGAGCAAGGCTTTGCCGCCGCCCAACTCATCGAGGAGGTCCAGCGCCGCTACGGCCTGTCGCCGGCGGAGGCAAGGCGCCAGCTCATCGAGGACGGCCTGCCCGATGACTACGGAACCCAGGTCCAGGGGCCTTTCGCCGAGGCCCTCGCCCAGCAAATTGGACGGGCCCTGCAATTCTTCTACTCAGCCACCTTCTCCAGACCGGCGGACAAGATCCTCCTCGCCGGCGGCCTGGCCGCCCTTTCTGGCCTCGACCGCCTGGTCGGTGCACGCCTGGGCATCACGGCCACCATCGCCAACCCTTTCCTTCACATGACGCTGGCCCCTCGGGTTGTGAATCAGCGGATCGAACGATACGGGCCCGCCCTGGCCGTCGCCACCGGCCTGGCCCTGCGCGGGTTCGAGTAGATGGCCCGAATCAACCTCCTGCCCTGGCGCGAGGCCGAACGGGAACGGCAAAAAAGGCTCTTCACCCTGTGGGGCGTGACCGGGGCTGTCCTCACCCTGCTGTTGGCACTTGGCTCCTATTTTTTCATTGATGCCCTTGTCCTGGGCCAGGATGCTCGCAACGCCTTCCTGCGCGCCGAGATCGCCACCCTTGACCGCCAGATCCACGAGATCAAGGAGATCGAAAAGAAAAAGGCGGACCTGCTGGCCCGCATGGAGGTTATCCAGGCGTTGCAACAAAGCCGTCCCGGGGTCGTGCACCTCTTCGACGAGATTGTCACCGCCATCCCTGATGGCGTCATTCTCACCGGCCTCAAACAAACCGAAGGCGGCGTGGTGCTGGAAGGCCGCGCCCAATCCTATGGCCGCATCTCGGCCTTCATGGACAACATCAAGGCCTCGGCCTGGATCAATAATCCCAGTCTCAAGCTCATCGAGCACAAAGAGAAGGCGCGGACGGGCCTGAGCCACTTCGAATTGCATTTCAAGCAGCAGAGTCCCGCCAAGCCAGGGGAGGAAGAGACCGCCACCTGACACGGGGCGCGCGACCTTTACCCGCCATGGACCTCAAGCAGTTCAACGACCTCGATCTCAGCACCATCGGCGAATGGCCGGCATCGGCCAAGGCCGTCTTGATCCTCTTTCTGTGCTTGGTCCTGGCGGGTGTTTGGTACTGGTTCCTGACCCAGGCCCAACTCGACCACCTCGGCCGGCTCCAGGCCGAAGAAGTAGAACTGCGCGCCAGTTTCGAGATCAGGCAGCGCCAGGCCGCCAACCTTTTAGCCTATCGGCACCAACTCGGCCAGATCGAGGAGGCCCTGGCGGGCCTCTTGCGGCGCTTGCCCGGCAGCGCCGAGATCGCCGCCCTGCTGGTGGACGTCTCCCACACCGGACTGGCGGCGGGACTGGAATTCGAGCTGTTCCGGCCAGAAGAGGAACAATCAAAAAATTTCTACGCCGAATTGCCGATCAAGGTAGAAGTGACCGGCCATTACCATGATTTCGGTCGATTTGTCAGCGGCCTGGCCGCCCTGCCGCGCATCGTCACCGTGCAGGATGTGGTCATCAACACCCTGGACAAGGGGGGGGCGGACCCGGGTACCGCCGGCAAACTACGCCTCGGCGCCACCGTCAAGACCTATCGTTATTTGGAAGAGGAGCCAGCAAAAGACGCCGCTACCAACAAAGGTAAGACCACCGCCAAACGGGAGGTTGCCAAGTAATGAGGGTCCAGGACTGGATTACCCTGCCCCTGGCGCTGATTCTTGGGGGCTGCGGCAACAACGACCTGTCCGATCTGGAGGTCTACGCCGCTCAGATCAAGCAGCGCCCGCCACCGCCCATCGACCCCGTGCCAGAGATCGCCCTGGTCGAGCCCTTCGCATACCATCCTGGCCAGCGGCGCGATCCCTTTGTCATGGACAAGGAGACGGCGGCCATCATCCCCATGCCCCAGGATCCCGTTGGCATGGCC
>JBFZDM010000167.1:0-7509 GCA_041307365.1 Chromatiaceae bacterium
GCGGTTAGGCGGTTGTCGAGCCGCTTGAGGGCGGCGTGGAAGCGCCGCTCCAGCCCACGCCGGTGACGGCCCTCCACCTCGCCCAGCCTGGCCCAACCCTCGCGGGTCTCGCGCTCGGCGCGCAGGGCCTGTTTCCAATCGACCCGGTCCCAATCCACCCGGTTCAGAAAGTCCTCGAGTTCCGCGCACAGGGCCTCCCGCGCGACACGTGCGGCCTCGCGCGCGGCGGCCTGCTGTTCGAGCCAGGGCTTGCAGTTGGTATGGACCTGCTCCGAGGCCGCATGGAAGCGATCCCAGAGGGGATGATTAACAGGGGAGCCGCTGTGGTCCAGCCCCTTCCACTCCCGTTGCAGATCCCGCAGGCGCTGGGCCTGGGCGGCCAAAGGCAGGGAACTCATTGCGACTTCTTCCATGGCCTGGCAAAGGCCTTCGCGATGAGCGTCCGCGCCCCAGCGGCGCCATTGCTGAAGATCCCGCAGGCGCGGGGCCAGGGCCTGCAGGCCTTCCTTGAGGGTAGCGGTCTGGCGCGCTGGCAAGCCCCTGGCCATGGCCGCATCGAGGGCCGCCTGAAGGCTCTGGAACAGGGATTCAGCGTGCCGGAGTTCTCCGCCCCCTAGGGCGGATTCCAGTTCCACCAACCTGGCCCGAGCCTGGTCCAGCCGCTTCTCCTCCATCTGCAACTGATGGCGATGTCGCTCCTCGAGTTGGCTTCTGACCTCGGCGAAGGCGGTGGCCAGGTCCTGATCTAGCCCAGGCTGGCGCGGGGATTGGGATAGAAGAGCGGCCAGACGAGGGTGTTCGATGGGCTTGGCCTGGTGGAGGGCCTCGCGGGCGGCGGCAAGCCAGGCCCTGACCTGTTCCGAGGACTGGCGTTCGCTGGCCATGGCCTCCAGGCGGGACTTGGCGGCGCCCAAGGCGGCCTGGTAGGCCCCTTCGCATTTCCGCGAAGCACTGCTGGTGGCGGGGCCCAGGGCGTCCCAGCGCACCGAGATGTCCCTGAGAAGATCGCGTAGGGGCTCTTCCCCTGCGAGCATGGCGGCGGAGGCCAGCTCCGCGATAAGACCTTCCCGCGTCGCCTGGGTGGCCGCCTCGGCCTTCTCGGTGTCGATCCGTTCTGCCAGAGTTTGACAATGGGCCTCGTAGGCGGTCAGGAAACGCTCCCGTTCCCTGGCATGGCGGTTTCGCCATTCCGGGTCTGCCTGGTCCTGGATGGCGGCCCATTGTTGGTCGAGCAGATCGAGCAGACCACGATCCTGACTCCAGCTCTCGAAACGCCCCAGGCCTTCGAGCCTGAAGCATATCTCTTGGAACTGGGCCTGGACCCGCGCCGGCCTCGCTTCCTCCTCGGCCAGTTCCTTGAGCCGGGTGCGGACCAGCCGGAGGACATTTTTGTCCCTTTTACCGATGCGGCGCGCCACCTGCTCCAGGGGCGCTCGCTCCCGCAGGCGCTCGGCGGCGGCGAAGCGGTTGGCGGTCGCCGCGTCGTCCAGGGTACAGGCGGCCAGAGCGGCCTGGTCAGTGAGTCGCTGAATGGCGGCCAGGCGCAGTTCCGGTTCCTTGGCGTGCGCCGCCACTTGGACCAGGGTGCGCTGATCTTCGAGGTGGGATAGTTCCGCCAAGCGGGCGGTGAGCGTCGGCACCTGTATCTCTTGACCGCAGAGGAGCTTGCGATAACGCGCCTGGGCGAGTTCGCGAACCCCCGCCTCCGCGTCGGCCTCCGCCAGGTTGCGTAGCTCGACCAGATCAAGGAGGTGACGGCATGCCTCTAGCCGTTCGGACCGGTCACCCGCGGCCAGGGCGGCTTTGGCCTTCTGCTGCTGATTTTCCGGAGTATCCGCTGGTTGCTGGCGACGAAACAGAAATCGCTTGAAGATCATTGGAACTCCTGGAGATTCGAACTCAGGCCGGGCATGGGCGGGCGAGGGTGCTCGGGCTCTTCGGCCCGCACGATCAGCGCTGGCCGGGGTGGAAAAGGATGGGGGATTGTAACCGAGGAAAGCGGAGAAGTGCCGCCGCATGCACTCCCCTCATTCATCCAGTTTCATCCATCCCGTCTCATCCACCAGGCCGCAGGATATCTGTCAGGCTGGGCTCGTCGAGGGGCAGGGCCAGACCAGTCACTTCGCTCAAGGCTCGCAGGGCGTGGAGGAAAGGGGAGTCGGGCTGGGTACTGGGATTGGTCTCGAAACAGTCGCCAAAGGCATCGGCGGCCCGCCGGAGGAAATCCCGAATCTCCCGAGTGACGGGAGCCGGCTTCGCTACTTCAAGTGCCACCTTTTTTGCCTGGATGGCGGTTCCCAGGCGGTTCAGTTCCAATCGCAGGGCGTCAATATAAGCCTCGCCATAGAGACGGGCGAAACAATCCGCATCTTCTAGCTCCCGCGCCAACAGCACCCGCTGGGCCGCATCCAGGGCGCTGAGAGAATCGGCCAAGGCCTTGGCCGCCTCGGCCAGTTTCAGTAACGCGGGATCTGTCGCCGGCGCCGCGTCCGGGTTGGCCTCTGGCGAAGCCGGCGTCCGTGGCGCGCCTTCGAGGAGTTGCCTGCATCCCGCTAGATCATACTCCATGGCGGCGATATAGAGGTTTCGGCTCTCTTCATCGCCGATGCCACGGTGCGCCAGTGCCGCAACCAGAGACCCGCGCTGGGCGTCGCCCAGGCGGAAGGGCTCCAAGAAGCGCTTGCCGCTCTTTTTGGGAGAAGCAGGGGTGATATCCACCGCCAAGTCCGAGGGAAGGTTGGCACGAACCCAGTAGGTTCGGCCGCTGCGCGTCAAGAGGGAGGATTCCGGACCCATGATGTTACCCCGTCGTCCGCCGCTGATCTCTGGATAGCACCCTGGCATTCGCCCTGGAAATCGGGTACTGGTTTAATTAAAGCACAGCTAACCCTACCCCGCTTGGCGCCTGGCCAGGTCGCCGACGAAAGGGTTGCTGCGCCGTTCGGCGCCGATGGTTGACATGGGGCCGTGGCCAGGGATGAAACGCAGGTCATCACCTAGAGGAAACAGGATGTTGCGAATGGAAGCAATGAGGTCCTGGTAGTTGCCGCGAGGAAAGTCGGTGCGGCCAATGGAGCCCTGAAAGAGCACGTCGCCGACTTGGGCCAGGCGATCTTGGGGGGCGTAATAAACGAGATGTCCTGGGGTGTGACCCGGACAATGAAGAACTTCGAGGCGTATCTCACCCACGTCGATCACGTCGCCCTTCGCCAGCCACTGAGCGGGGCTGAAGGCAGGAATGGGCGGAAAACCGAAGGTGACGCACTGGCTGGGAAGGGCCTGCAGCAGGAACTCATCGTCCCGGTGGGGCCCCAGGATTGGCACACCAAGATGCTTCGCCATCAGGCCCGCCGCGCCCACATGATCCAGGTGGCCGTGGGTTAGCAAGATTTTCTCGAGGTTCACGCCGGTCTTTTCGATGAGATCCAGCAGCAGCTCCATTTCCCCGCCAGGGTCCACGATGACGGCCTTATTGGTTTGCCCGCACCAAAGGAGGGTGCAGTTTTGCTGGTAGGGGGTTACGGGCAGGATGCGATAATTTAGCATTAATGTATATAATCAATAGGTTGTTTTTTTATTAAATCCATGCTTGCCAAGGACAGGGGATCTAAATTGTCAACGGATCGTTCCACCTGGCGGATGCCCTCGAGGCCCCCCGCCAGCATGACTGCCAGGGGTGTCTGGTGGGAACAGCGGGGGTTGGGCGAGGTGACCCAAAGGTCCGCCGAGAGGGCACTGTGCGGGAAGACCTGGCGGACGGCGTTATCCAGGCGCAGGAGCAGGGCGACCCGGGTCCAGATCTCGGTATCGTCGGGCAGGCTGGCCCCCATCCTCAGCCGACGGAAATTCTGGCCGGCATGGGTTGTCGGCAGTCCCAGGAGTTCGCATTGATCCATGGGCTCCAGCTTCCAATTGGCAAGGACTTGCAGGACCTTGCGGGTCAGGGCTACCTTTTCCTCGGTGGGCAGACGGCTGGGCATGGCGAGCTTCCTGGTTGATTCATCGGGGCATGAGCGGCTGGGACGGTCGGGGATGCCATGTCCCATCCTGGGATGCCACGTCGGGTGATCTGATCAGTTGCCCTTGGCTGGCTTGGCGTCCTTGTTTTCCTTCTTGTCCTTGGTCGGCTGGGCGGGTTTGGCGTCGAGGCGCTTGATTACCTCGTCGGTCAGATTGAGCCCATCCTGGATAAAGAGCAGGCCACTCTGGTTACGCTCGAAGACAGCGGACAACTTCTTTTCCTTGGCCAGATCGGTGACGATCTCCTGCGCTGGCTTGATGATGCCTCCCCCGAGCTTGGCCTGGTCTTGGGACAACTCCTGCTGGGCCATGGCCGCCTTGCGCTGGAGCTGGAGGACACGCTCCTGAATCTCCGTCTTGCGCTTGTCCAGTTCCGCCTGGCTCATAAGGGCACCATCGCGGCTGGTGCTTTGCTGGAGTTGCAGGATCGCCTGTTCCTCCTTATCCAGGGCGGCCTGGGGCTCGGCATACTTTTCCTTTAGGACGGCGAAGGCCTTTTTGCCGACCTTGCTCTCCTCGATGACCCGCTGCATATCGACATAGCCGATGGTGACGGGTTCGGCCGCGGACAAGGGGGCGCAGCAGGCAGCCAGGGCCAGGGCGCAAAGGGTATATCGCATGAAGGACTCCTGATGGGGGATTTAAGGGGAGAAATGGATGCTCTTGCTGAATTTTAACCCTCCTGGGGTTTCATGGCACGGGTAATCCTTGGGCCTTGCGGGAGGAGGGGGATCGGGACCCCTCGGCCTGGCTGAACTCCACTCTGGGAGAACCAGGACGAGCGGGGACTTGCGCAGGATGCCCTGGGTGGTGGATGCTCATCCCCTGTCCGCTCTCCCAGGGACGGACGCCAGGGTTAGATTTTTTCCGGAGACCGACAAGTGGGTAATTCACTTCAGGACCAGTTGCTCAAGGCGGGGCTGGTCAACGCTCAGAAACTCAAGGAGACAAAATCCGAAAAGCGTAAGGAAAACCGTCAGACGCAGGGCAATCCTCAAGCCAGAATGGATAGTCGCCAGCGATTGCGGGAGGAAGCGGATGAAAAGGCCAGACGCGATCGCGAACTTAACCTTCAGCGCCAGGATGAGATCAAGCGCAGGGAAGAAGAGAATTCCATACGCCAGTTCATTCATTCTCATCGCATTTCGCGAGTCGCTGGGGACATCGCATTCAATTTCCTTGATGGCCCGCGGTTAAGGCGTCTCTATATCACTGGCGATCAGCAACGGGGCCTGGTGAATGGCAGGCTGGCCCTGGTGCGCCAGGACGCGGATTTCGAACTGGTACTGCGGGAGATCGGCGAGAAACTGCGGGAGCGCAGTACCACCCTGGTGCTGGTACTCAACGAGCCCGAGGCGCGTGGGGTGGGGGAGGCGTCACAAGATGATCCCTACGCGGACTATCAGGTCCCGGATGATCTGATATGGTGATTTCCAGTTGCCGAGCTTTCAGATAAGGAAGCTCCTTCAGGGTTCTGTCATGCTGATCGATACCCACTGCCACCTCGATGTGGCCGAATTCGATTTGGATCGGCCCCAGGTCCTGGAAGCCGCCCGTGCCAGGGGTGTGCGGCGCATCGTCTTGCCGGCGATCCACGCCGCTGGTTGGCCGGGGTTGCTGTCCCTCTGTGATCGTGAGCCTGGTCTTTATCCGGCGCTGGGGCTGCACCCCATCTATCTGGATCGGCATCAACCACGGCATTTGACCGAACTCAGCCGTCTGATCGATCAAGACCCGCCTGTGGCGGTGGGTGAGATTGGCCTCGATTTTTTTGTCGCTGATCTCGACCGGCATCGCCAGCAGGCCCTTTTCGAGGCTCAACTCGGCCTGGCGGCTGCTTCCGGTTTGCCCGTGCTGATTCATGCGCGCAAGGCACATGACCAGATTCTGGCTTGCCTACGGCGCATCCGGATTAGAGGCGGGATCGCCCATGCCTTTAACGGCAGCCTTCAGCAGGCCCATCACTACCTGGACCTTGGCTTCAAGCTCGGTTTTGGCGGTATGTTGACCTTCGAACGCTCCCATCGCCTGCGTGCCCTGGCCCGCGCCTTGCCGCTGGGAGCCCTGGTCCTGGAGACCGATGCCCCGGACCTGACGGTTGAGGCCCATAGAGGCGAACGCAATAGTCCAGCATATCTACCTGATGTGCTTATGGCTCTTGCCGAGATTCGAGGAGAAAACCCGCAATTCCTGGCCGAGGAAACCAGCCGTAACGCCCTCGAGGTGCTCGACCTGGATGCCTGGGAATACAGGCATGGGCGAAGCGGCCGGCGGCGGGGCCTGGAGGACCCACCGGAATGGGTTGGTGATAAATGACTTGCCGAATGGAGCAACCTCTGCGACTTTACATAATATACATTATGCGTCATTTACAAGATCCCAGATGTACCAAAAACTTATGTGGATTAAGATGATGTTGGCCCTTTGGCTGGCTCGCGTACCTTGGCGCCAGGACCAACAGGGTCCGGCCATAACCACTCTAGAACCAAATTCAGTGCCTGTTCCTGGCTGTTCCTGGCAAGCCTTGGGCCGTGGCTCTATGTTAGGATTCATCCATTGACCTCGGGACCGTCCCGAGGCCCCCTAATCTGGATCCGCTGACAAGGGAGGAACGGTCGTTGAATCGGCGTGGACTTTTGAATCTATTGGGCTTGTGTTGTGTGGGCCTGGTGCTGGCGGGCTGCGCCTCCACGCCCAGATCGGACCTCACGGAGTCTGCGGGGCCAATCCGTGATCCCAATAAACCCAGCCTGTTTTTCTCCGGCGGCACCCTATCCCAGGTTCGGGGCGTGGCAATGGGCGCGGCGGTTACGCAAGGCTGGGAGGTTCTCGACACCCCTGCCAGTGCCGATAGTCTGATTCTGCAACGGAATCTGGATAGCCGGATGGCGGATAATCTGGCGCCCGGGTCCTCCTTGGGTCCCTTAACGCCCCTGGTTCAGGTACAGACGGACTTCTTCCCCCGCGCCGGGGGTATCGATGTGCAATTGGGGGCCCAGGTGGTGACCGGACGCGGCACCGACAAAGAGTTGCGGCAGGATTTTACTGAAAGTTACCGCAATGAATTGACGCATTCTCTGACCATGTTGCAAACGGCCTGGCATGAATCGGGGCCGCGCGTTGTCAATGCCTTACCCCCGATCGGAGGCCTCAGAGACACCTCGCCGGTCACCACGGAGGCAGCCGAGACGAGTCCGGGTGCCGTAGCGGTAACCAGCCCACCTGCGGGCCTGACCGACGCGGAAGACGAATCGGGCGAGATACACCAAAGCCCGGCGGCCACTTGGACTTTGCCAACCGCGGTGGCCGCCCCAGCTACGGCTGGGACCAGATCCGGCCCGGCTCCAGTCAGAACCGTGCCGGTACCTCCCGCGCCCAAGGCAGCCCGGACGTCCACTGCGGCCCCCCCCAAGGTAGCCTCCGCGCCTATCACTGCCTCGACAGCCAAACCCGCCGGTAAATCAACATCGGCTACCACGACCAAGCCGA
>JBFZDM010000182.1:0-3224 GCA_041307365.1 Chromatiaceae bacterium
GTAAACAGGCCCACCGCCCTCGATGAAGGCCCGCACCGAGTCGCGCATACCCGCATTGGCGGCCAGTTCGCGCATGCGGTACTCCGGGAAGCCGCCGCCAATAATGAGGCCATCCACCTCCGGCAAGGCCGGGTCCCGTACGGGGCTGAATGGGATCAGTTCCGCCCCGGCCACTCGCAGTGCCGCCAGGTCGTCGGGGTAGTAGAAGCCAAAAGCATCGTCCCGGGCAATGCCGATGCGCACGGGCTCGCCGGTCGCCCGAGGGCTTACCGGTGGGGTGGAAGGCCGGGGGGGCGGTGCCGCGGCAGCGATCCGTAGCAGGTGCTTCAGGTCCACTTGCCCGGCGATCATGCGGCGAATATCCTCGATCTGGGCCTCGGCCTCCCGGCTCTCGTTGCTTGGCATCAAGCCCAGATGGCGCTCGTCGATACATGGTCGGGACTCGCGCTGGATGACCCCGAGCAAGGGGAGGTCGGTGTAGTGCTCCACCACCCGGCGCAGATTGCCCTCGTGGCGGCTGCCGCCGACCTTGTTGAGGATGACCCCGGCGATCTTCAGCTCGGGGTCGAAGGCCAGGTAACCCAGGAGCAGGGGAGCCAGGCCCCGCGTCATGCCTTGGACATCCACCACCAGGACCACAGGCGCCTCCAAGAGCTTGGCCAGTTCGGCGTTACTGTTGCTTCCCTGGAGATCGACGGCATCGAAAAGGCCCAGATTGCCCTCTATCAGCCCCAGGTCGGCATCCCCCATGGCCCGGGCGAAGGCCTCCTGAATCTCGCCCACCCCCATGGTGTTGTAGTCCAGGTTCAGGCAATCGCTTCCCGCCGCCTGGCCAAGCCAGAGGGGATCTATATAGTCCGGGCCCTTCTTGAAGGGCTGCACCCGGTGTCCCAGCCGGCGCAATTCCCGACACAAGCCGATGGACAGGGTGGTTTTGCCGGAGGATTTGTGGGTGGCGGAGATGTAAAGGCGCGACATGAGGGTAGAAGAGAGGGACCGGAAAAGGAACGGGGACGACGCCCAAGGCGCCATCCCCGTCCATGACTAGCCCCTCTGAAACCAGTTCAAGGCTCGGATCAAGCCTTGACGGTGGCGTGAGGGTCCACGTCCTTATCGGCCAGGGACTCGGGCAAGAATTGCAGCACGCGCACCCCAACGGCGGTGATGATGAGAGCCACCGCCACCCCACCCAGGCCGAGCAAGAACTCTGGCAAGCTGGGGGCATAGGGGGCTATCTGGCCACCAACGCCATCGTGGAAGCCAGACTCCAGTATGGTCTGGTCGGGGAAAAGGGCCATAGGGAAGGCCTGGCCACCGATGACGATGACATAAATGCTTGCCATGCCGCCGAGAATAACCAGGGCGCTGGCACCCGCGATCCACTTGGGATCTTGGCTCAACACCGGATGGGTGACAATGCCGAAGGGGGCCAGGAGGCCGATGATCATCCAGCCGAACCAGAAAGCGATGGTATAACGGCCGCCACTGACTAAGTAAAAATTCACCAGATCGTAATTCTTGGCGCCATAGATCTTGGTCAGGAAGTAGATCATGACGAAGAGGAGGACGGCGGCGATGAAGATAGCCATGAGGCCCTTAAAGCGGGTGAGGATAAAGGGGCCGAGGGGACGCTGATCCTGGGCGAAGGCGAACATGAGGACCAGGATGAAGATCGCCAGGCCATAGAGGAAGGACATGACGATGAACATGGGCGCCAGCAGGGCGGTGTCGAAGGCCTGGCGCGCGACGATGAAGCCAAAGATGGATCCCGTGCCCGTGGTCAGCATGAGTCGCCAGACGAAGGCCAGGGTGCCGGCGGCCTTATAGTAGCCCTTCAGGCGACGATCCACCATGGTCACCAGGTAGGCGACGACGATGACCACGAAGCCAGAATAGAGAATGACGTTCCAGGCAAAGATGGAACGGAAGTTGTAGCTGGTCATGGCCACGATGAGACGGTCGGGTCGACCAAGGTCGAGGACCAGCACCATAAGACCTCCGATGAGGAGGGCCACCGCCAACAAGCCGGATAAGCGCCCTAGGGGCTGATAGGTCGTCTTGCCGAAGACGGTGCCGATACTGGCGATGTTGAGGGCACCGGAGGCGGCGACGATGAGGAAGATGGCAAAGATATGCGGCGTGCCCCAGATGATCTCATTGGTCATGCCGGTGACCCAGTGACCATGGTGCTCCATGTACCAGAATGCGAGGCCACCAATACCGGCGACGACGGCCAGGATAGCGAGCAAGCCCCAGTAACGCTGGGGGGCCAGCCGCCATTCGCGATAGACGATTCTCTTCATGTGTGCAACTCCCCTGGCGTCACACGCCCGAATAGCGAACGCCCGTATTCAGGGCGAGATTCTCGCGGATCTGACGGCTGGGTAGGGCGGCGAGGGCCTTGCTCAGCGGGCTTTCCGGGTCCTTGAGGTCACCGAAAAGGATGGCCTTATGTCCCAGGGCGGCGCAGGCATCCGCGCAGGCGGTGGAGGCCTGGCCATTATCCCGGCGATGCACGCACAGGTTACAGCTCTCCACGCAACCCTTGCCACGGGGCGCGAGGGTCAGTTTCTCCTCGACTTCCGCATGGATAAAGGAACGGGCCTTGTAGGGGCAGGCCATCATGCAATAGCGGCAACCGATGCATAAATGCCGATCCACCATGACGATCCCGTCCGCCCGTTTGAAGGAGGCGCCCGTGGGGCAAACGTCCACGCAGGGCGGATGCTCGCAGTGCTGGCACATGAACGGCAGGTTGGTGACGTGGCCCGTGAGATTGTCCTGGAGCTTGACCTTACGGATCCATCGCGCCTCCTGGCGGTCCCACTTGGCTGGGTCCATGCCCTGGGGCATGCGCTGGAGGTCGAGGCCGTTTTCCTGGTTGCAAGCGGTGACGCATGCGCTGCAACCCTCGGCACATCTGGTGGTATCGATCAGCATGCCGTAGCGCACGGTGTCCGTGACCCGCTCGGCGCGGGGCTCTGCGGTCGCGATCCCGTGAAGGAGAACGCCGGGGGCTAGGGTGACGGTGGCCACGCCCGCCGCCGCGCCAAGAAAACCTCGGCGATCCTGGTCGATTTGTTCGCTGGAATTATTCATCATCACTCGCCTTCTCAGCGCTCGGCCGGCTGGGGTTGCCCGGGCGACAAGTTCATCCTACTGGCGGGGGTAGCATGGATCGGCGGATGCCAGCTACCCATGCCGAGGGCTCCCGGGAGCCGGGC
>JBFZDM010000225.1:0-8913 GCA_041307365.1 Chromatiaceae bacterium
ACCACCTCGCTGACGTCCTTGTAGGCGCCCGGGGCCTCCTCGGCCAGGCCCCGCGGGGAGGGGCTGCGCACCAGGATGCCGCGTTCGGCCAGCTCGTTCTGCACCGCCCGGCCCTGCCAGCGGCGGGTGGCGGCATGGCGGCTCATGGCCCGGCCAGCGCCGTGGCAGGCGGAATTGAAGGCCAGCTCCTGGCTCTGCTCAGTCCCCGCCAGAATGTAGGAGGCGGTGCCCATGGTGCCACCGATCAGCACCGGCTGACCGGCGGTGCTCAGGTCCGCGGGCAGGTCAGGGTGGCCGGGACCGAAGGCCCGGGTGGCGCCCTTGCGATGGACATAGAGCCGGCGCTTGCGGCCATCGACCACATGCTCCTCCAGCTTGCAGGTATTGTGGGAGACGTCGTAAAGCAGGGTCAGGTCCACCCCCAGCACCTCGGCGAAGACCTTGCGGGCCAGGTGGGTGATGATCTGCCGATTGGCCAGGGCGCAGTTGATGCCGGCGCGCATGGCGCCGAGATAGGCACGGCCCAGGTCGGAGTTGATGGGGGCGCAGGCCAGCTCCCGGTCCGGCAGGCGGATGCCGTGCTGGCCGGCGGCCAGGGCCATGCGCTTGAGGTAATCGGTACCGATCTGATGGCCCAGGCCCCGGGAGCCGCAGTGGATGCTCACCAGGACGGCGCCCGGTTGTAGACCGTAGGCGGTGGCGATTTCGGGGGCGAAAATCGCCGTGACCTCTTGCACCTCCAGGTAGTGGTTGCCGGAGCCCAGGGTGCCCATCTCGTCGCGCTGGCGTCGCTTGGCCTGGTCGGAGACCTGCTTGGGGTCGGCCCCGGCCATGCGGCCCTGCTCCTCGATGCGGCCCAGGTCCTCGGGCCGACCATAGCCCTGTCCGACGGCCCAGCTCGCCCCGCCAGCGAGCATGGCGTCCATCTCCCGGTCGTTGAGGCGAATGCCGCCGGTGCTGCCCAACCCCACCGGTATCCGGTAATAGAGGGCGTCCGCCAGTTCTTGCTGCACAGCCAGGATGGCGGCCCGGTCCAGCCCCGTATGCAGGGTGCGCACCCCGCAGGAGATGTCGAAGCCCACCCCACCGCCGGAGACCACCCCACCCGCCTCCGGGTCGAAGGCGGCCACCCCGCCGATGGGGAAGCCGTAGCCCCAGTGGGCGTCCGGCATGGCGTAGGCGGCCTGGACGATGCCGGGCAGGCTGGCCACGTTGCTCACCTGTTCCACCACCTTGTCGTCCATGTCGCGGATGAGGGACTCGCTGCCAAAGATGACGCCGGGGACGCGCATGGGGCCCTTGGGCTCGATGCGCCACTGGGTGTCGGTGAGCTTGGTCAGGATGTTGGTGTCCATGGTCGCTCCTAGGCTGATCGGTGGGCTATGGGTCGCGGGGAGACGGCTCGGCGTCTTTCTTGGGCTGCCCCTTGGAGGCCTGTGGGGTCAGTGGTCAGACGTCCACTACGCAACGGGCGGCCCAGGTGCCGCCCGGCTCTTGTTGCACCGAAAGGGCCGTGTAGGTGGCCCCCTTGGCCTCTACCGCCGGCTGATGACGTTCCACGTCCACCGGCTCGCCCCAGGCCTCTCCCTGGAGCCGGGCGCCATCGATCCGCACCCGGAAACGGGAAAAAAGCAGGTGACGGACGGCCATCTCATAGATGATCGCATTCAGCCAGTCCACGAACATCAGCTCCAGGTCCGGCTCCTCGCAGTCGATGGCCACCGACTGCTTCGGGGTCACCCTTGCCAGGTCGCAGACGATGGCCGAGAGAGCTAGGGCCGCCTGCTCGAAGGCGGCGGCGGCTGTCGCCCCGTAGCCCGCCACGCCCATGTCCGCGCGGTGCTCGAAGTGCTCCCAGGAGGGAATCGGGCGAGGCGGGTTATCGGACATCGGGTCCTCCAGGGCGAGGCCAGGCGGGATGCCACCGACCTCGGGTTAAATCTAGCGGGTCGGCCCCAGGCCCAACCCTCAAGCGCCTGGTGAAGCCCTTCATCCCGCGGCGGGTCAAGAGCGACAAGGCCATCATCAAGGACCTGCCGGACAAGCAGGAGGCCGTCCCGTATTGTATTGCAATCTCGGCAAGGAGCAGGCGGCCCTCTATGAGACCGTGGCGCGCGACGTGGAGCGCCAACTCGAGGACAAGGACGGTATCGCCCGCCAGGGCCCAAACCGCCATTGCCAATGAGGCCAACCCGGTTCACGGTAGAGTCGGTCATTGCTCGTCGTTCTCCAGGGTAGAGAGGTCGCCCGCGGGTAGTCCCAGCTCCCGGGCTTTGAGCAGCCGGCGCATGATCTTGCCGCTGCGGGTCTTGGGCAGATTGGCGCGGAAGTCGATCTCACGGGGGGCGATGGCGGGGCCAAGCCGCTTGCGGGCGTGGGCGAGAAGAGACTTGCGCAGGGCCTCGTCCGCTATGAATCCCAGCTTGATGGCTACCAGAGCCTTGACGATCTCCCCAGCGGTGGGATCGGGGATGCCGATGGCGGCGGCCTCCGCCACGGCCTCGTGCTCCATCAGGACGCTCTCCACCTCAAAGGGACCGATCAGGTGGCCGGCGGATTTGATCATGTCATCGGCGCGGCCGACGAACCAGTAGTAGCCGTCCGCGTCCCGCTGGGCCAGGTCACCGGTCAGATACCAGCCAGCGGCGAAGCACTTGGCGTAGCGGTCGGGCTCATTCAGATAGCCGCGGAACATGGACGGCCAGCCGGACCGAAGCGCCAACTCGCCGGGGGTGTCGGGGGTCTCGATGATCTGAACCGAACGGGATAGGGGATCATGGGGGTCGCGCCGCACGATGGCGGCCTCGACACCGGGCAGGGGGCGGCCCATGGAGCCCGGCTTCAGGTCCATGGTGCGGTAGTTGGCGATCATGATGCCGCCGGTCTCGGTCTGCCACCAGTTGTCGTGGAAGGGCAGGCCGAGCACGTCCCGGCCCCAGTTTACGCCCTCCGGATTCAGGGGCTCGCCCACGCTGGCCAGGAAGCGCAGGTGGGAGAAGTCATAGTCCCGGGCGATTCCCCTGTCGGTCCGGTCAGCCACCCTCATCAGCATGCGGATGGCTGTCGGCGCCGTATACCAGACCGTGACCTTCTGATCCTGGAGGATGCCGAACCAGCGCGCGGGGTCCAGGTCCCCCTCGTCCACGATCAGGGTGGCGCCGATGGCCAGGGGGGCAATGATGCCGTAGCTGGTCCCGGTGACCCAGCCGGGGTCGGCGGTGCACCAATAGATGTCCTCGGGGTGCAAGTCCAGGGCATAGCGGCCGGTCAGGATATGGACCAGCACGGCCTCATGGACATGGATGGCCCCCTTGGGTTTGCCCGTGGTGCCGCTGGTGAAGTGCAGCAGGGCCATGTCCTCGGGCTGGGTGGAGACCAGGCCGCCAGTGTCGGGGCAACTCTCCAGGGCGTCGGCGAGGGACAGGGTGCCCTCGGGCAGGTCGTCGCCCCGCCGATCGGTCAGCAGAACCTGGCGCAGTCCGGCGAGATCATGGCGCCAGGGGAGTACCTTGCGCTGGTAGTAGGCATGCGTGGTCACCAGCACCCGGGCGTCGCCGATCTCCATGCGGGTCCTGACCGGCTCGGGGCCGAAGGCAGAAAAGAGGGGGGAGAAGACACAGCCGGCCTTGAGGGTTCCCAGGGCCGTGAGGTAGAGTTCCGGCACCCGGCCCAGCAGGCTGAAAACCCGCTCGCCCGGGGTGACACCGAGATGCATCAGCAGATGGGCGAAACGGCTGGAGAGGGTGGCCAGATCCCGGTAGCTGAAGTCCCGCGACTCGAGGTCGCGACCCAAGCAGCGGATCGCGACCTTGTCGGCCAGCCCGTCGTCCAGGTGCCGATCCACGGCCTCGAAGGCGATGTTGAGACCGCCATTCGGCAAGCCCCGCAGGCCAGCCCTGGCCATATCCCAGGAAAAACCGGCGCGTACCGCCGAATAGTCGGCCAGGTTCGGCGCCGGCCAGCCGGCCCGCTCTGATTTGCGTAATGTCTTCCAGGCCACTCTCACCTCAACCCGAGAGCAGGATCAGCCGCATCGACAGCAACAGACTAGGCCAGTCGAGCGGAGGTGTCCACGAAACCCGGTTGATTTGGATCATCCACATCTTCGCATCGCCTGAACCGCGGGGATTTCCTCCGGGGCAGCATGAGGTCGACCAAGATCATGGTGGCAGGCGCCGTGGCCGGCCATAGAGCGCCCGCAGTTCGTCCTTGGCCATCTCGAGTCGTGCGCGCTGCTCAGGGTCGAGCTTGGCGCCGGCCCGGTTGATATAGAAGTTCAGCATGGACATCGCCGAGCGGAAGGGATGCCCCCGGCGTCGCTCGCTGCGCTCGGCGGAGTTCCGTAGCGACCGGGCGATGACGCGAGGGTCGGACCAGGTGAAGACGCCAGGTTCCAGGTCCAGCGCATTGCTGGTCCGGGTGACGTCTTGAGACCAGCGCGGACGATTTTCGGCCATGTGAGTCGCGGTCGGCGTTCCCTGGGTTTTATTTCCTGAAAATGCCCCAACCTGGTACACGAATTGATAAATCGTTGGCGCCGCCTAGGTTCGCGCCAGTCCTTGGTGCATTGGCGGTTTGTGGCATAACCTGATGGCAACCTTTAGTTTAGGTGATCTTTATGGGCTCAGATCCAGCCTTGAATGGGGGTCCCGAGGGGAACGTCGTTCCGCTTCCGGACAATGACACGCCCAGTCTGCTCCTGAGGCGCCAATTTGAGGTCGCCTCCGTGGCGAAGGTCGCCATGCCCCTCGGGGGGCAGGACGGCGACTGGTATTGTTATGTGTTGGCGAGCGGCCCTGCCCGTATCACGGGGTATCACCGCGGTTCACCCGAAGAGGTGACGGCCTACGCCCAAAATTGTGCCGAGGACTTTAAC
This sequence comes from Chromatiaceae bacterium, assembly GCA_041307365.1. GTDB lineage: Bacteria > Pseudomonadota > Gammaproteobacteria > Chromatiales > Chromatiaceae > M0108. Next base: position 4,877 of record JBFZDM010000225.1, read on the forward strand.
ATGCGCAACGCGACGGGAAAGAGCACTCGAGCCTTTGCCAGCAGCAAGTCCAGATGATCCCCTTGGCCGCGCCCCTTCGTCCGAACGCCATCGCCGCGACCTCGGCCGAGAGGGGATGGCGACGGGCGGCGGTTCTACTCAAACATTTCTTACCTTCTGCCTAAAGATCTGTTACTCTGGCGTCAGAGAGGAACCACCGATCTCCCGATCGGGACAAGGCGTCTGCTGAATTCGACTAAATCCCCCCGATTTTCCCACGAGTCTCGTAGTCCCCGCCTCCCCTTACCGTTTCAACGGTATTCCGCTGTCGAAGGAATTTTCGTGCTTGGGTCTTTTTCGATAGTGTCACGTTTATCCAATGCACGAATTTTCGAAGTGAGACAGAAATGAATATCTACGTAGGCAATCTTCCTTATAGCGCCACCGACGCCGATCTGCGCGAGACCTTTGCCCAATATGGTGACGTATCCAACGTCCAACTGATCAGCGACAAGTTTACTGGCGAATCCAAGGGCTTCGGCTTTGTGGAAATGGATAATAACTCGCAGGCCGATGCCGCCATCAAGGGTCTTAATGGCACCGCCTTGAAGGGCCGCAACATCACCGTCAATCAGGCTAAGCCCAGGAGTGACCGCCCCTCCCACGGTGGTGGTGGTCGGCGCTATTAATCCGCTCAAGTCAGCCGGCCCCGGAACCTGATTCCGGGGCCGGATAGACAAAGACCCGGCCTAGGCCGGGTTTTTTTTGGTCAGGATACATCGTGGGCTCGCCGGAGAATCCATGCCAACCCCGGCGACATCCTTGCCCTTCCCGGCACCTTCTCAATGTACGGGCTCGCTTATCGGAGTGAATCGGACCCGGACTGCCCCTGGCCGCGGGTTCCGGGGAGGCCGGACACCTGCGGCTCCTAACGTCACAAGGCCTGAGCCCGGCGAGTATAATTTTTTGCAAATAGCCGGCTGGGCCCGCCGACTGTCGCGATCCTGGTCCCTACCGCTACGACATAGCCTGGAGTAGATCGAGATGAGTCACTCATGGTACCGATTGAGCGTAAACGAGGTGCTCTCGGCATTGAATTCATCTCGGGAAAATGGTTTGTCACAATCGGAGGCATCCGAGCGTCAAGCGCGGTTCGGAAAAAATGAAATCGCATTCAAGAAAACACCCGCCTGGGCTCGTTTCTTGCGCCAGCTCAGCGATTCTATGGTCATTATTCTACTCATTACCGCCGCTATCACTGGCATATTGACCGCGCTTGGAAGTCATATGCTACCCGACACGATCGTGATCCTTTCGGTCGTGTTGCTCAATGCCATCCTGGGTTTTGTCCAGGAGGGCAAGGCGGAGGGGGCCCTTTACGCCCTTCGTGGCATGATGGTCCCTGAGTGCATGGTGGTGCGGGATTCGGAATTGATCCGTATTCCATCGCGAGACCTCGTTCCGGGTGATATCGTGGTGTTGGAGGGAGGGGATAAAATACCGGCCGACATTCGATTTATCGATGCGTGCAATTTGCATGTCGATGAGTCTTCACTTACCGGTGAATCGGTTCCCGTTCTAAAGACCGTTAAAACCGTCGAGGGAGAAAATCTCGTTCCGGGAGACCAGAGGAATATGGGTTTCTCGGGGACATACCTCACCCAAGGAACCGCCAAGGGTATCGTCGTCGAAACGGGTGTGGGCACGGTGTTTGGCAAGATCGCCGATATGGTCAAGACCGCCGATTCCGGGCAGACTCCCCTGCAGCGCAAGATGAGCGAATTCGTGCATACGCTTATCAAGGCAATTCTGATGGTTGGGGTGTTCAATTTCGCCTATGGGGTTTATCTTGGATATGACATGGGCTATAGCTTTCTCGGCGCTGTTTCCCTTGTCGTGGCGGCCATTCCCGAAATGCTTCCGGCCCTCGTTACCGCAATCCTGGCGGTTTCAGGAACGGTTATGGCGTCGAAAAAGGCTCTTATCCGCAAGCTCCCCGCGGCGGAAACCCTTGGCGCAACCTCAGTGATTTGTTCCGATAAGACTGGAACATTAACCGAAAATCGCATGACGGTTACCAAGGTCTATGTCGCATCGCACATATTGGATGTTTCCGGCGTGGGGTATGACGTGACCGGTCATTTTTTGCGGGATGGATCGAATAGTGATGCTGGCTCAATGCCAGCTTTGCGAAAGTTACTGGAGATCGGATCCTTCTGCAACAACGCTCACTTGAGCGATGATGGGAGCGGTGTCGGCGATCCCACGGAACTCGCCCTTATGGTAAGCGCCGCCAAGGCGGGGATCACCAGGGAGGGTGTGCATCGCCTCGAGGAGATTCCTTTTGATGCGAGTACCAAATATATGGCAGTCCTTGTCAATGCGGCGGGGCGTCACTTCATCGCCGTAAAGGGCGCGCCGGAGGCGGTGCTCTCGATGTGCGCGACGCAATCCGATGAGGATTGCCAACGACGAGACATTGACCGGGAAGAATATCTGCAAGCAGTGAATGGTTTTGCGCGGCAGGCATTGCGAACACTAGGATTCGCTTTCAAGGAAGTGGGTAACGACCACGGAGATCTGCTCCATGAGGATCTTCGTGAGCTGACATTCGCCGGACTTCAGGGAATGATTGATCCTCCAAAAGTGTCCGCCATCGAGGCGATCGCAAAATGCAAGGGAGCGGGCATTCGCACTGTTATGGTCACCGGAGATCATCCCGATACGGCGCGGGCGATTGCCGCGCAACTGGGGATTGGGGGGGGCAGGGTGGTGACTGGCGTGGAATTGTCGAGTATGGATATCGATTCACTACGCAAGGCGGTCGAGGAAGTGTCCATCTTTGCGCGGGTGGCTCCCGAGCACAAAAAGGTCATCGCCGAGGCCTTTCAGGCAAATGGACATGTCGTGGCCATGACGGGTGACGGTGTCAATGATGCCCCGGCCCTTAAACAGGCGGACATCGGCATTGCCATGGGTATCGCGGGAACGGAAGTCGCGCGGGAGGCATCGGATATGGTGCTTGCGGATGATAATTTCGCGACAATTGTCAACGCGGTTGAGGAAGGTCGCCATGCCTGGACCAATCTCCAAAAAGCAATCCTCTACACCTTGCCGACCAATGCCGCCCAAGCGCTTCTCATCATGGGGGCGATTCTCTTGGCGTCCTTTGTTCCGGTGTTTGCCACTCGCTTCGTACTTGAGCCGGTCCAGATTCTCTGGATCAATCTGATCGACTCGGTACTTCTCACGCTCCCGCTCATGATGGAACCGAAGGAGAGGGGTTTGCTGTCGAGGCCACCAAGAGACGCAAAGGTTCGTATCATCGATTCCCTTTTTTTGCAGCGTATCTTCATTATGGGCATTGTGATCTCAGTGCCGAGTTTCCTGATTTATCACTACTTTGGGTCTCCCGCGGTCGAGGAAGGGGTGGTCGTTGACGCGCTCCTGCTTACACAGGCGCAAACGGCGGCATTTTGGGTCATACTCATAACCCAAGTAGGCTATGTCATTTCGGCTCGTTCCATTTATGATTCGGCCTTCACATTTAATCCCTTTGGCAATGGCTGGCTATTGGGCGGTATCTTTATCAGTATCCTTCTGCATACTGTTGGGACCTTTGTACCCCAGGTGGCATCGGCATTTCACTTGGCGGAATTCCCGTCCGAATGGTGGCCAGTGATCCTGCTGTGCTTCTTCCCTAGTTTCCTGGCGATTGAAGCAGATAAGCTCATGCGATCAATGAAGGCTTAATGATATTCCTGAGGTAGGCAGGATAAAAATTGCAAACCTCGGAACGAACGCTTTGTCGGCATGGGCTGTTTCGCCGCGCCGATGGCGGCAACGAGGAGTTGCAAGAGATCGTAGGCGTGGACAAGGCCCAAGGGGGCTCTCTCAAACCATCTTGCGTAACTCATACTCCAGGATACCCTCCGCGCCGGCCTTGCGCAGGCGCGGCACCAGTTCGCGGACGGCCTTGGCGTCCACCACCGTCTCGACAGCCAGCCATTCGCGATCATAAAGATGGCTGACGGTGGGGGCGTGAAGGCTGGGGAGCA
>JBFZDM010000234.1:0-5839 GCA_041307365.1 Chromatiaceae bacterium
TTCTGCTCGGCATGGGGGGCTGCACCGAATTCGATGTCCTCATGATCCTGCGCAAGGCGCGTCAGGAGGTCACCGGCTGCGAGGTGGAACTGGAGGCCGAGCGCGCCGACCAGGACCCCAAGGTCTTCACCCGCATCCATGCCCACTTCGTCCTCACCGGCAAGAACCTGAGCGCAAAGCATGTGGAGCGGGCCATCGCCCTGAGCGCCGAGAAATATTGCTCCGCCTCCATCATGCTCGGCGTCACCGCCAAGATTAGCCACGACTACGAGATTCGCGAGGCCTGAGGCCAATAAGCCGCTAATAAGCCGCCAAGGGGCCAAGCCGGCTCAAGGGCCGCCTTCAAACCCAATAAACCGTCTTGGTCATCACCTTGGACGTCAGCTTCATGGCGAGCTTGATCGGAGCCGGCAGCTCCGCCCCCCCATAGGCCTGGGCCAGGTCGGCATGCTGGATTTCGTCCGCCTTCATTTGCTCAAGGATGGCCCGGGTCTTGATGTCATCGGCGGGCAGCTCCGCCAGATGCTCGTCGAGATGGCTCTCCACCTGGCGTTCCGTCTCCACCACGAAGCCCAGGCTCCACTTGTCCCCCGCCAGGCCGGCGGCAGCGCCAAGAGCGAAGGAACCGGCGTACCACAGCGGATTGAGCAGGCTCTTGCGATCTCCCAGCTCCTCGATGCGGCGTTCGCACCAGTCCAAGTGGTCGCTTTCCTCCTGGGCGGAGCGATTCATGTTCGTCCGAGTCTCCGCTAGCCGGGCGGTCAGGGCCTGGCCCTGGTAGAGGCCCTGGGCGCAGACTTCGCCGGTGTGGTTGATTCGCATCAACCGCGCCACATGACGGCGTTCCTGTTCACCGAGTTCAGTGTCGGGGAGCCCCTCGGCGGGATTTGGACGCCCCGTGACCAGGGGCGGCCCGAAGAGGGTGCGCACTACCTGGTCCAGGCCAAGCAGAAGATGATCCAGCGGGGTGTAATCACGGGTATTCATGGCGGCTTGTGGCGGCTCCGTAATGATTAGGGTGGGGCCAGGCCGGTTCCTGGCCGCGAAACCAGGTAGTGGCCGGTGGTTCTTGGTCGGTCATGAGTGGTCAGCAGGATGCAGCCATCTGTAATATTTGCGATTATCCGCGGACCAAATCCGAAAACCGATATGCGTTGGGTATAAATAGCCTACTCCATTCACCCCGGCTTTGGGAAAGGTTCGTGCCCCTGACGGGCCGGGTTCAGGGTCCGGGCTCGGTTTCACCCAGGGTCCGCATCTGGCGCGCGATCAGTTCCACCGGATGCAGGACCTCGATAGATAGCCCCGCCTCGCGCACGCCCGCCGTCAGGTGGAGGGCGCAGCCGGTGTTGGTCGTCACCAGGATAGCGGGCGCCAGTGCCGCCAGGCTGGCGATCTTGGACCCCAGCAGGGCGCTGGCCATGACGGGGCGCTGCAGTAAATAGGTGCCGGCGGCGCCGCAGCAGAAGGCGTTGTCGGGCAGTGCCATGAGTTCGATGGCCGGAATGCGGCGCAGCAGATCGAAGGCCGCGCCCTCGTCGCGCAAGCGGTTGCGCTGGGAGCAGGGGACATGGACCGCGACCCGGAGCGGCAGGGGGGCGAGGGGCGCCGCCGCTGGCCAGTCGAGGTCGGCCAGCAGGCGGCAGATGTCCTGGGCTTGGTTCAATTCCGGCTTGAGGCGCAGTTCCGCCAGGCAGGCGCTGGCGAGGCCGACCGGGGTCAGACCGGCGAAGGCCAGGGCATTGCGCTGGAGCCGTTGGTCGGCCGCCGCGGGCAGGCCATTGTGCCGGTGCAGGGCGCCGCAACAGCCCTGGGCGGCGGGGATGTCCACGATCAAGCCGAGTCGCCGCAGCACCACCAGGCTGGCCTCGATCGCCCCCGGCTGGGCGGCGCGGGCGATACAGCCGAGGAAGAGGCCGAGCCGCAACCCCGCCTCCGCCACCGGTGGCGCGTGGCGGGACCGGCGGATCCGGGGCAGGCGCCCGAACTGAACCGCCAGGCGGTGGAAGGCCCCCCCGGATGGCCGCCGCGGCAGCCCACACCAGGTGGCCAGACCAGCCAGACCGGTGGCCCGGTAGAGGAGTCCGCCCCCCGCGGCCAGGGGGGCCCCGGCACGGCTCGCCAGGGCCAGAAGCCAGGCCCGCCGGAGCAGCCGCCGCCACCAGGGGGTCTGGCGCAGGAGGGCGGCGCGGGCCTCGTCCATCAGATTGCCGAAGGGTACCAGGGTAGGGCAGGCCGTCTCGCAGGCCAGACACTCCAGGCAATTATCCAGATGACCCCTCAGGCCCGGCGAGGCGGCGATGTGGCCCTCGGCCCAGCCCTGGATCAGGGCAATGCGACCCCGCGGCGACTCGGCCTCCTGGCGTCCATGCCGGTAAGTCGGGCAATGGGGCAGGCAGAGGCCGCAGCGGACGCAGCGGTCGGCGGTCTGGGCCAGGCGAGTGGCGATGTCGGCTTGGTTCAAGGGCTGGGCCTGGCGTTGTGCGATTGGCGCGGCAAGGGGGTCGTCCGGTCCAGAGGGTTGCGCCGGCGACATCCGCCGGACCTGGGTTCCATCAACGCGGCCGGTTTCAGGGCGCTATCTAATGGTAACCTGTCACCCCTTCAAGGTTCAGCCGGGGAGGCGGCGTCCGTCATGTCCTACTACCGTTATCATGTCTTCATGTGCGCCAACCGTCGCGAGGATGGCAGCCAATGTTGCGCCCAGTACGGGGCCGACGAACTGCGCCACTACCTCAAGGGACGGACCAAGGAACTCGGCATCGCCGGCCAGGGCGGCGTGCGCATCAACAGCGCCGGCTGCCTGGCGCGCTGCGGCGAGGGCCCCGTCATCGTCGTCTATCCCGAGGCCGTCTGGTACAGCTATGTGGATCGCGAGGATCTGGAGGACATACTAAAGGAACACCTGATGGGCGGGCGCGTCGTCGAACGCTTGCGCCTGCCGGGATGAGCCAAGGGGCTGGCAAGGCGCTCGGGGGTGGTGGTTTTATTTTTACGCCAGGCGTTGACAAGCGAATTGCCATATAAGACAATTCCCACATGCTGATTCTTCATCCGGGGAATTGGTATTCCTCCATCCTCCTTTGGTGGTTATTGTCATTGAGCGCGACCCAACTTGTGGTCGCGTTTTTTTTGCCCTGGGACGGCGTTCCGGTGGGCCTGGCTTAACGCTGGCCATTGCCGCTTGCCATCATGGGCGGCTTCCTGTAGGATTCGCCGTCTTTCTCGAATCGCCCCCATTTCCAGGCCCTGGAGCAACGGACATGACGACTGTGAGTGCCAAGCCCGCGGAGGTCCGCCGCGAGTGGTACCTGATCGACGCCGAAGGCAAGACCCTCGGGCGTCTCGCCACCGAATTGGCGCGCCGGCTGCGCGGCAAGCACAAGACCTGCTATACACCCCACGTGGACACGGGCGACTATCTGGTGGTCGTCAACGCGGAGAAGGTTCGCGTCACCGGCAACAAGCTCGCCGACAAGATGTACCATCATCACACCGGGTACATCGGCAACCTCAAGTCCATCAATCTTCAGAAGCTGCTGGACAAGGCGCCGGAGCGGGTCATCAATCACGCCGTCAAGGGCATGATGCCGCGGGGACCCCTCGGCCGGGCCATGCTCGCCAAGCTGCGCGTCTATGCCGGCCCCGAGCATCGCCACGCCGCCCAGCAGCCCAAGCCGCTCGATCTCTAAGGACAGGTACAGCCCCATGTCGCAAATCCATTACGCCACTGGTCGCCGCAAGAGTTCCGCCGCCCGTGTCTTTCTGACCACGGGTTCCGGCAACATCCTCGTCAACGACCGCCCCCTCGACGCCTTTTTCGGTCGCGAGACCGCCCGCATGGTGGTCCGCCAGCCCCTGAAGACGGTGGCCATGCTCGACCGGCTGGATGTCAAGGCCACCGTCACCGGTGGCGGCACTACCGGTCAGGCCGGCGCCATCCGCCACGGCATCGCCCGCGCCCTGGTCGAGTACGACGAGACCATGCGGCGGCCCCTGCGCCAGGCCGGCTTCCTGACCCGCGACGCCCGCGAGGTGGAGCGCAAGAAGGTCGGCCTGCACAAGGCGCGCAAGCGTCCTCAGTTCAGCAAGCGTTAAGGCGTTCGATCGACTCGGCCCTTGACCCTCGCGCCGCGTCATTCCTCCTGGGGGATCGTCTAGCGGCAGGACAGCGGACTCTGACTCCGTTAACCGAGGTTCAAATCCTCGTCCCCCAGCCAAACACCAGCCCGCGCCCTCGCGGGCTTTTTTATGCCTGCGATGTGGGCGTGGTGGCCCCGGACCCAGGGCGCGGGAGGGTGATGCCGGAAAGCGATGCGTGGCGTCCGCGCAACGGCCCGGTCCGGTTTCCGGGGCCCAAATGGCCTGATTTTCGGCCATCCCGCACCAAAAAATATTCCCGCGTCGCCTCCAGGCGGACGTGACGAAATCATTACAGACCAACTCATTAAATATAAAACAACAGGTTGCGTTGCTGAGACCGGCGTATGTGCCATAAACACAACAGTTGCGCAAACTGTATCTTTTTTCAAAAAAACTGTTGCGCCCCGCCCCGGGGTAGTCTATTATTCTCCTCACACGCACACCGCGTATCGCTTTTTCAGCAGTCCTTACTGGCAAACCAGCAACAGTGGAGAACACCATGAACAAGAAACTCGTCACCCTAGCCGTCGCCGCCGCCATGGCCGCGCCCGCCGCCGCGATGGCCGATGCCGTCCTTTACGGCAAGTTGAATGTCGCCATCGACTATGTAGATCAGGACAACGGCTTCGACGGTTGGGGCCTGAGCGGAAACCAAGGGACCCGTCCTTGGAATTACAACCCCTATAATCGGGCCGTTCAAAACAACAACGGACCCTCTAACCGCATCGGCGTCAAGGGCTCCGAGGACCTGGGCAATGGCCTCAAGGCTATCTACCAGGTGGAATTCGGCATTGATCTGACGGATACCAATAATCGGGCCGTCTCGGGCTCCGAGTCCGTCACCATGCGTAACAGCTACGTGGGACTGGCCGGCAACTGGGGTACCTTCCTCATGGGCCGTCACGACACCCCGCTGAAGATCTCCACCGGCCCTCTGGATATGTTCGCCGACACCATGGCGGACTACAACAACACGGTTGGCTTTAACGACCTGCGCGTGGACAACGCCATCGCCTATATCAGCCCCAGCTTCTCCGGCTTCCAGTTCGCCGGCGCCGTCCATGCCGGTGGTGGTGCCATGATTAATGGCTACAACGAGGATTCCAATAGTCTGGCGGAAGCCTATTCCTTGGCGGGTATCTACAAGAACGGCCCCTTCTATGCTAGCCTTGCCTACGAAAGCCTCGGCGAGGATCTTGCCACCCTCCAGGAGACGCGCGATGCCTTCCCTGGCACCTTTGGTGACTTTGACAAGTGGCGCGTCGGTCTTGGCCTTCTCGACTGGAACGGCTTCTCCCTGTCCGGTATCTATGAGAATTTGGACGGCGCTGCGTTTGTAGATGGTGCAGACGGCGACCTTTGGCAGATCCAGGCGGGCTACAGCTTCAACAACTTCATGGTCAAGGCCATGTATGGCGACTCCAGCGTTGATAGCTACGACTGGAACACGTGGGCCGTCGGTGCCGACTACAACTTCAGCAAGCGCACCAAGGCCTTCATGCTCTACACCGACGTCGATCGCGACCAGATTGAAGGCTTCAGCCTAGACTGGAGCGGCTTCCAGCTTGGTATGATGCACAGCTTCTAAGCTGAACCCGATCCCTCGTGGATCCTGGAACGGGGCCTTCGGGCCCCGTTTTCGTTGAGGCTGGAAAACCCCAACCCGCATTTCCAAGTCGCGCCCCCTAGGCCGGGA
>JBFZDM010000251.1:0-5733 GCA_041307365.1 Chromatiaceae bacterium
CGCGGATGGCCTCGTCGGTGAGGCTTGATACCCAGAGCCGCTGGAAGGGCTTGCGGCAGCGAGCATGTTCGTAGATGAGGCGGAAGATGTTCTCCCCCTCGCGCCCGGCATCCGTCGCGCAGATGATGGCCTGGGTATCAGGGGCATTAAGCAAGTGCTGGACTATCCTGAACTGGGCAACCGTGCGCTTGTCCGTGCGCAACCGCCAGCGCTCCGGGATCATGGGCAGTTGGGCCAAGGACCAGCGGCCCGACCAGGCCGGGCCATAATCGTCCGGCTCGGCGAAATGGACCAAATGACCCAATGCCCAGGTGACACGGTAGCCCTTGCCCTCCAGAAAGCCCTCGCCCTTACGCCCAGTTCCCAGGACCCGGGCGATGTCCCGGGCGACGCTGGGCTTTTCGGCCAGGACGAGGATGGTCAAGGCGTGGTCTGCAAGGTAGTGGCCAGGGTAGCCAGCATGGCGATCAATCGCCTAGGAGGACGCGCTTGGCCTCGTTGATCTTGGCGGCCAGGTAGTCGGAGCCGCCCCGATCCGGGTGCAGGCGCTGCATGAGGCGACGGTGGGCGTCCCGGATGGCTGTGTCGTCCGCTCCTGGCGCCAGTCCCAAGACGGCTCTGGCTTCTTCTCTGTTCATAGGTCCAGAGGCCTGATGGGCTACGCCAGGGCCACCGGGCGCGGCCTGACGCCAGTCTTCGCCCTGGGTGCGATCCAGATAGGCCTCCAGCAAGGCCGCCGACTGGCCATCTTCACGGCGGCAGCGGTCCAAGAGGAGCAACAGGGCGTCCTGCCCTAATTCGGAAAGTCGCTGCCCCTGATACTCGCCCTCTAGGACCAGGCCATCCATGTCGCCGCTGGCGTGGTCCAGGGTCATCTCGAGAAAGCGGGTGCGGATGGAGGAATTCTGCCCCGCCGTGCCCGAGGACCCCGCCTGGGCGGCCCCGCCGGCGAGACCGCCGATGCCGAGGGAGCGCATGGCCTGACGGATGGCCGGCAACATGAGAAGGAGATGGATGCCGCGCATAGCGATCGGGATGGCGGCGGCCAGGGCAGCGAAGAGAGGATTGAGGCGCCCGGTGAGGGCCAAAGCGACCAGGAGGCCAATGGCGCCCCAGAGGGCACCCTGGCGTAATCGGCGAGAGACCTGGGCGGTTGGCGTCTTGCGTATCCAATGGAGGAACCAAATCAGGCCGACAATGGCAAGGACGAAAATAAGCAGACGGCCGGCCATGTTCTAACCTCGACGGATGCCTTGGGTCAACCGCAGAACCGCGCCGCCGCGGCGGCGCCCAAAGTCCTCAAGGGCGCGGCGGCCGCCGGCGGCGAAGACGGCGACGGCGCTCAGCAGGTCCCGTAGCATCCCGGGGCTGTGCGTGTCGAAGGGGCACCAAGCCCCGCCGCTCAGGCTGGCGATGGCGCGCAGGGTCTTTTCCGCCTGGGGATCGCGTCCCTCCTGGAAAACAAAGGCCGGTAACCCCAAAAGGCCGAGTTGGCCGGCGAGGTCAGCAATCTGTTCTGGTTCCTCTTCCATGGAATCGCCGACAAAGACCAGAGCATCTACCCTACCTCGCTTGTGTTCCTCTATGACATGTTCCAAGACGCGGCCGATCTGGGTCAGGCCAGCCGCGCAGCGGACACGGCTCATGCGCCCGAGCAATTCCTCGGCCCGGTCGCACCAGGACGATGTCTCGAATTGATGGAAACCGCCGAAATGGCAAAGCTGCACAGAGAGACCACCCAGGCTGGCCGTCTCACTGAACATATCGGCCTGGATGGCGATGGCCTGATCCCAGGTCGGCTCGCGGCTGGCAGTGGCGTCCATGGCGAAGATGAGCCGCCCGCGTCGCCCACCGGGCCGCGACGGCATGTCTTCCAGCTTGCGCATAAAGGCAGCCACTTCTGCCTCGCTGGCAATTGGACGCAGGTCTCGGCGGTCGCTGGTCATGGCTTGTCGATGGTCAAAATTAAATATGATCTAGCCACGCCCGCCTAGTTCCAGGCCGGGTATAAGGGTAAAGGTAATCAAATCCCCGGGCGGGGCAGCGTCTAGGCCAGGGATGTCCACGGCGGTCTTCAATCAATCGACCGCAGCGTCAAAGAAGGACAAGGCAGCCGGCGTCTGACAATCCGCCGGCCCCTTGGGCATTGACTGGCCGATCAGCCTTCCTTGACCCGCAGGTAATTAGCCTTGAAGACATTGCGATCTGCTTTCTTGGAGGGATCGTAACCCTGATCCTGCATCTTCTGCTTCATCCAGCCAGGAATGGCGCCCCGCGAATAGATATTCTCCGCGTTTTCGGGATCCACATATCGGGCATACTGACGATCGCCGGTGGCGCGGCGGGTGACAACCGGCGGACGGACCACCGCCGGACGGCCGGGGCCACGCCGCTTCCTGGCGCCCAGCAGAGGTACGATATCGTTCAGGGAATAACCATGATCGGTGACCATATCCTTGATCGCCTGCGCCAGCTCATACTTGGCCTGCTCCTTGCGATGCTCCAGGGCCATGAGGGCGTTGTCACGATTCTGCTCGTAATCTGTGACAAGCCGTTCAATCTCCTCCACGCTCATATTCTCGAAATCCACGAAAACCTCCACAAGGGTTAGTGAGTGTTGTATTCAGCCGAATCGGAGAAAGCCGTTGCGGCAATCCGATGCTTAATTTAAACCAAATGGTTTTATTGTCAAGATCGAATCGAAACTGCAGTGTCCCTAAGCCTGATTAAAGGATTAGAGACCCGCTGGGAATGATCACCCTACCTTCACCCAGGTCGGTAATTCCAAATTGGCGTGCGCGCCATCCCAGCCTCTCCCCTATTCGATCCAGCTACCCAGCTAGGTCCAGGAGCCCCAGACCGCCCAAGGCCACTCCGCCGGATCAGGAAGACCACCCGCCGCTGAAAGGATAACAGGCACCCGGATATGGGAGACCCCAGTGAAGGGTCCAAGATCTTCCGGTGGCGACACCCCACCGCCGAGGATCCAGACTGAGCACCCCCCACCCGGCGACCGCAAATAGGCGCATCAGGGCTCGATAGGGGGGAATCCGGCGGGTGCGAACGGTACTTCTCGTCCCCCGCCCGACCCGATGGACCTAATTGATCCAGATCAAACACCCATATCTTGGGTCTCCTATAATCGAGACCACAATATCTTGTGTCTTCACCGAGGGAACCGCCCATGCCCACCGCCCTGCCACGCTTCGCCACCTTGCCTACCCGCGTCCTCAAGCGCGATGGCGCCCAGGCCGCCTTCGACGCCGGTAAAATTCGCTCGGCCATCGAACGGGCGGGGCGGGCCAGCGGCGAGTTTGGGAAAGAAAAGGCGGAGCGGTTGACCTCCCAAGTCATCAAGGTACTCAGCCACCGCTTCCATAACGGCCGCCTGCCCGACATCGAGGCCATACAGGACCTGGTGGAGCAGACTCTTATCGCGGCCGACCACTTCGAGACGGCCCGCGCTTATATCCGCTATCGCGAACAGCATCGCAAGCTGCGCTCGGACCACCGCACCCTGGTGGATGCAGCCGCCAGCATCGACGAATACCTGGACCGGTCCGACTGGCGCGTCGCCGCCAACGCCAACCAGGGCTGGTCCCTGGGCGGTCTCATCCTCAACACCTCGGGCAAGATGATCGCCAACTATTGGCTGTCACATGTCTATCCTCCCGAGATCGGGGAGGCACACCGCTCTGGCGACGTCCACATCCACGACCTCGACATGCTCGCTGGCTATTGCGCCGGCTGGTCCCTGCGCACCTTATTACATGAAGGCTTCAATGGCGTACCCGGAAAGGTCGAATCGGGCCCACCGCGTCACATGTCCTCCGCCATCGGCCAGATCGTCAACTTCCTCGGCACCCTGCAGAACGAGTGGGCCGGGGCCCAGGCATTCTCCAGCTTCGATACTTACATGGCGCCCTTCGTGCGCAAGGACCGGCTGGAATACCCTCAGGTGCGCCAGTACATCCAGGAACTCATCTATAACCTGAACGTCCCCTCCCGCTGGGGCTGCCAGACACCCTTCACCAATCTCACCTTCGACTGGGTCTGTCCGGAGGATTTGCGCGAACAGATCCCGATCATCGCCGGCGAGGAACAGCCTTTCGCCTATGGTGATCTCCAATGCGAGATGGACATCATCAACCGCGCCTATATCGAGGTGATGACCACGGGCGACGCCAAGGGCCGCATCTTCACCTTCCCCATTCCCACCTACAACATGACCGAGGACTTTCCCTGGGACAGCGAGAACGCCGAACGCCTCTTCGCCATGACGGCCAAGTACGGTCTACCTTATTTCCAGAACTTTATCAATTCCGAACTCAGGCCCAACATGGTCCGCTCCATGTGCTGCCGATTGCAGCTCGACCTGCGCGAATTACTGAAGCGCGGCAATGGCCTATTCGGCTCCGCCGAGCAGACGGGATCCCTCGGCGTGGTCACCCTCAACTGCGCAAGATTGGGCCATGTACACGCCAGCGATGAAGCCGGGCTGATGGCGAACCTGGATCGCCTGATTGATCTGGCCCGCGACAGCCTTGAGATCAAGCGCAAGGTCATCCAGCGTCACCTGGATGATGGCCTCTTTCCCTACACCAAGCGCTTCCTCGGCACCCTCCGCAATCACTTCTCCACCATCGGGGTAAATGGCCTCAACGAGATGATCCGCAACTTCACCCAGGACCGGGAGAGCATCACCACGGCCGAGGGCAAGGCCCTGGCCCTGCGCTTCCTCGACCGGACGCGGGCGCTCTTGGTGGAATGCCAGGAGGCGACAGGGCATATGTATAACCTGGAGGCGACCCCGGCGGAGGGCGCCACCTATCGCTTCGCCCGCGAGGACCGGAAGCGCTTCCCCGGCATACTCCAGGCCGGATCGGCGGAGGCACCCTACTACACCAACTCCTCCCAGCTCCCCGTCGGCTACACGGATGACCCCTTTCATGCCTTGGAGATGCAAGAGGAACTCCAGGCCAAATACACCGGCGGCACCGTGCTACACCTTTACATGAGCGAGCACATTTCAAATATCGAGGCCTGCAAGCGCCTGGTGCGCCGCGCCCTGACCCGGTTCCGCTTGCCATACATCACAGTCACGCCCATCTTCTCCATATGCCCCAGCCACGGCTATATCCCCGGCGAACACAAATTTTGCCCCCGCTGCGATCAGGAACTCATCGCTCGCAAGGGGGAGCAGGCCCAGCCCCATCAGCAAGGCTGACCCCAAGAAGAATCCCACCACTCAGGAGAGACACCATGTCACACGCCATTTCCATCGAACTCAGGGATGAAGAGCGCACCCGCTGCGAGGTCTGGACCCGAGTCATGGGCTATCACCGCCCAGTGGCCGCCTTTAACCCCGGCAAACGTTCCGAGCACCAGGAGCGGCTCTATTTCGTCGAGCGTGGCTCCGAAACCGGGGAAGATCCAATCCGGATACGAAGCTGTAATACCCACCGGATGTGAGTTCGCAGCGATAGGCGGGGGGACAGGTGGCGGGTGGCGGCCAGCGGGGGTGTCGACAGCAGGGATGCTGTCGTCAAGCCTACAAGGACGTATGCACGGCGTCCCCCGACGGCCGCCACCCGCCACCCACCAGCAGAAAACCGAAAACCTATATGCGACAGGTATAAATCCCATGACGGCATTTCTGGCGGCCCGGGAAGCCCCTGGCAGGGGCGTTAGGCTTTCCGCCCCAACTGGAGTGCTGCAGGCAAAGAGCCTGCG
>JBFZDM010000272.1:0-26290 GCA_041307365.1 Chromatiaceae bacterium
CTGGCGAAGCCCAGTATCATCCGCCGGCCCCTGCTCGACACAGGCCAGGCCCGGCATCTGGGCTTCTCCGAGGCGGCCTCTGCTGAGATCTTCACACCATGACGCCCACGCTCGAATTGGCCCACGAACTCCTGCGACGCCCCTCCGTCACCCCGGAGGACGGGGGCTGCCAGGCCCTGATCGCCCAGCGCCTCGCCGCGCTGGGTTTCCGCGTCGAGTTCATGCCCTTCAACGTGGTCACTAACCTCTGGGCGCGGCGGGGCGACAGTGCCCCCCTCTTCTGCTTCGCCGGCCACACCGATGTGGTCCCCCCGGGTCCCCGGGAACACTGGGATTCGGACCCCTTCGAGCCCGAGGTTCGCGACGGTCTCCTCTACGGCCGCGGCGCCTGCGACATGAAGGGGGAGATCGCGGCCATGGTCACGGCCGTCGAGGGCTTTATCCGCGATCACCCGGACCATCCTGGCTCCATCGCCTTTCTCATCACCAGTGATGAGGAAGGCCCTTCCATCGATGGCACGGCGCGCGTGGTCGAGACCCTGGAGGCACGCCAGGAAAAGATAGACTGGTGTCTGGTAGGCGAGCCATCCAGTCACGAGCGTGTCGGCGATACCCTCAAAAACGGGCGGCGGGGCAGCCTCAACGGTTTTCTTAAGGTCATGGGCAAACAGGGCCACGTCGCCTACCCTGACCGTGCACTCAACCCCCTGCACATCCTGGCCCCCTTTCTGGTGGAACTGGTGGACGAAGAGTGGGACCAGGGCAATGCCTTCTTTCCGGCAACCACCTTTCAGATCGCCAACCTTAACATGGGCACCGGGGCCGAGAATGTCATCCCCGGTACCCTCACCGCCCAGTTCAACCTCCGCTTTTCCACCGAACTCGACGCCGAAACCATCCAACGCCGGGTCGTCGCCATCCTTGACCGGGGCGGTTTCGTCTACGAACTCATCTGGCGTCTGTCCGGCAACCCCTTTCTCACCCCCACCGGTGCCCTGGTGGAGGCCGCCTCTGCGGCGGTGCGGGAGATCATGGGCTACCGGCCTGAACTCTCCACCGACGGCGGCACCTCTGATGGCCGTTTCATTGCACCCACCGGGGCCCAGGTGCTGGAATTAGGGGCGGTCAACGCCAGCATCCATCAGGTCAACGAGTGCGTCGGTGTCCAGGAATTGGAGCAACTATCCGCCATCTATCGGCGGATATTGGAAAAGTTGTTGGTATAGGGATCAGGCGGGAATCCACGACCTCATGGTGATGCCATAACACCAGGGCATTTGCGACTGGGATGCCTTGGTGTCTGGCTTGTTCGCCCCATTGCAATAGCCGGAGATGCTCCAGGTACAGGACCCGCCTCAATCAGGCTTACCCATGTCTTGAAGCAACCGCTTGCCGAGTGGGAAGGGTTGGCGCCAGAACCGGTGGCGGCTCTGGGAGCGGTAACGGAAGCATTCGCCATTGCCGGGGAAGAGGTTGAGGGCGAGCCTGGACCCCATCCTGGCCGTGAGGGCGGCGAGCCAGGTCTCGAATACCCTCAGGCCATCTATCCAGCCGGCCCCGTCGGCCTCCAGCACCGGCTCCCAAAGGCCATGCCAATGAAGGAGGATAGCGGCGACTGGCGAGTTTGTGGCGGCTAGCAGGTCAGCCTGATCCGCTGGCAGTGGCGTGGCGGGAATCCCGGCGGCAAGGGCCAGACCGGTGGCCAGGGGATCCGCGGCAAAGACCTGGCCGTAGTCCGCCTGTGGATGCATGTCGGAGAGGCGGCCACCGCCCCATGGCCAGATGCCGCCAAGGCTGAGCCGGCCTGCCGCCTCGCGCTGGCGATTGGTCTCGGCGTGATGGAAGAGCATCTGGACCTCGTTGAGGATGCGGGCCCAGGCGCGGCTGTCGGGGCCCGTCGGCAGGAGGCCGGCGACGGGGCGGCCCATGGCTGCGTGCAAGGGGCTGGTGACCAGATCGGGAGGGTGCTGGGCCAGCAGATACCAGCGATCGGGTGTCGGGGCCTCCAGGCGCAGGCCATCGGTGACGAAGTGCTGGTTAAAAAGGGCGGTCAGGGCATCCGCTTCCTCCTGGCTCGGCGCCAGCCGGGGGCCACCGAAGAGCAGCAGGCGGTCGCGATCCGGACGAAAATGGACGGGATCGGCATGGAGTACATAGGCCTGAGGATCCGCGCCAGGGCAGTCGGCCAAACGACAAAAGGGGGCGCTAGGCAGATCCCGGCCGGAAGACCACGCGACCCCAAACAGGGCAAAAAGGGTGGCCAGGGGATCCGTGCCCGCTGGCCCGCCGGGCAGCGGCAACCGATCCGCGCGGCCCAGAAGCCGCCCCAGGACCGGCGCCGGGGGCAGGTCATCGGGATGCACCGGCACCGGCCCCAAGAGGCCGGGGATCAGGAGGTCCAGGCGCCCACTCAACCGGCCAGGGTCTCCATGCGGATGCGCATCACCTCGCCCTTGACCGTATCCAGGGCCTCGATGCGGGCGATAGCCTGATTCATGCGACCCTCATGCACCCGATGGCTGAGCATGATGAGGGGGACATGGGTCTCGCCCTCTTCCGGCTCCTTCTGCTTGATGGCCTCGATGCTGATGCCCTCGGAGCCCAGGATGCCGGCGATCTCGGCCATGACGCCCGGCTGGTCCAGAGCGGCGATGCGAAGGTAGTAGGCGGTCTCGATCTCCTCCATGGCCAGCACCGGGATGTCGGCGATCTCGTCAGGTTGAAAGGCGAGATGGGGCACCCGGTTGTCCGGATCCGTGGTCAGGACACGGGTCACGTCGAGGACATCCGCCACCACGGCGGAAGCGGTGGGCAGGGCGCCAGCGCCAGCGCCGTAATAGAGGGTTGGTCCCACGGCGTCGCCCTTCACCAGGACGGCGTTCATGACCCCATCCACGTTGGCGATGAGGCGGCGATGGGGGATGAGGGTAGGATGGACCCGCATCTCGATACCGTGCCCGGAGCGCCGCGCGATCCCTAGATGCTTGATGCGATAACCCAGCTCCGCCGCATAGGCGACGTCCTGGGCCTGGATGCGGGAGATGCCCTCGGTGAAGGTCTTCTCGAACTGCAGGGGGATGCCGAAGGCCAGGGAGCCAAGGATGGTAAGCTTGTGGGCGGCGTCGATGCCCTCGACATCGAAAGTCGGGTCCGCCTCGGCGTAGCCCAGGGCCTGGGCCTCCGCCAGGACATCGGCAAAGTCACGGCCCTTGTCGCGCATCTCGGTGAGGATGAAGTTGCCAGTGCCGTTGATGATGCCGGCGATCCACTCGATGTGATTGGCGGCCAGGCCCTCGCGCAGGGCCTTGATGATGGGCACGCCGCCGGCGACGGCGGCCTCGAAGGCCACTACCACGCCCTTGTCACGGGCGGCGGCGAAGATCTCGTTGCCATGGCGGGCGATGAGGGCCTTGTTGGCGGTGACCACATGCTTGCCATTGGCGATGGCCTTGAGAACCAGCTCCCGCGCCGGTGAGTAGCCACCGATGAGTTCGATGACGATATCGATCTGCGGGTCATCCACCAGGGCAAAGGCGTCGTTGCCGATATGGCCGACCTGGTCGAGACCTGGGATGGCGGGGTTGTACTGGATGGCCGCCGCGCGCGCGATGCGGATCTCGCGCCCGGCGCGGCGGGCAATCTCGGCCGCGTTGCGGGTCAGGACGGTAACCGTGCCGCCCCCAACCGTGCCGAGCCCCAACAATCCGATCCTTACAGGTTCCATAGCTCTTCTTCCTCGCGTTTCTTGACTGCTTAGCTTGTTTTCATTGCAGCGCCGCGCCGCGCCAGAACACAGTTAACCATGATAACCATCGCGCCGGAACATCTCCTTGATGCCGCGCACGGCCTGGCGGGTCCGATGTTCGTTTTCGATCAGGCCGAATCGCACATGGGTATCGCCATATTCGCCAAAACCGATGCCCGGCGAGACCGCCACCTTGGCCTCGCTCAGGAGCTTCTTGGAAAACTCCAGGGAGCCCATTTCACGGTAGGGTTCAGGGATGGGCGCCCAGGCGAACATGGTCGCCTTGGGCTTTTCCATGGCCCACCCTGCCGCCGCCAGACCTTCGCAAAGGACGTTGCGGCGGCTTTCGTATTGACCACTGATCTGGCGCAGGCAATCCTGGGGGCCTTCCAGGGCGCTGATGGCGGCCACTTGGATGGGGGTGAAGGTGCCATAGTCCAGGTAGGACTTGATACGGGCCAGGGCGGCGACCAGGGTGGCATTGCCACACATGAAGCCTATTCGCCAGCCCGGCATGTTGTAGCTCTTGGACAGGGAGAAGAACTCGACGGCGATGTCCGTCGCTCCCGGCACCTGGAGGATAGAGGGGGCCTTATAGCCATCGAAGACGATGTCGGCATAGGCCAGGTCATGCACCACCCAGATGCCGTGCTCCTTGGCCACGGCCACGACCCGCTCGAAGAAATCCAGCTCGACACACTGGGCGGTGGGGTTACCCGGGAAGTTGATGACCAGCATCTTGGGCTTGGGCCAGGAATCCTGGATCGCCCGCCTCAGTTCCTCGAAGAAATCGATCCCCGGCACCAGGGGCACATGGCGCACGTCCGCCCCGGCGATGACAAAGCCATAGGGATGGATGGGATAGGCTGGATTCGGCACCAGCACGGTGTCGCCGGCCCCCATCGTCGCCAGAGCCAGATGGGCCAAGCCCTCCTTGGAGCCGATGGTGACGATGGCCTGCATGTCCGGGTCCAGTTCCACCTGGTAGCGGTGGCGGTACCAGTTGCAGATGGCCCGCCGCAGACGCGGTATGCCCCGGGACACGGAATATCGGTGGGTATCACCCCGCTGGGCCGCCTCCACCAATTTATCGACGATGTGGTGGGGTGTGGGCTGGTCTGGATTGCCCATGCCGAAGTCGATGATGTCTTCCCCCCGCGCGCGCGCGGCCGCCTTCAACTCGTTGACGATGTTGAAGACATAGGGCGGCAGGCGCTGGATGCGGCGAAATTCGGGGACTGGAGCAACCACGAGAACCTCACGGATGGGGTGGCGGGGGAAGGGAATGAAAGTTTACCGCCAAGCCAGGCGGAATAAAATCACGGCTTTTTGGGGCCTTGCCGGCCCGGAGGCCATGGGGTATGTTGCCAACATGAAATTCTCCGAAGCAGAGAGGGGCGACGGCTATGTTATTGAGGGCTACGAGCCGGGCCAAATCCTGATTGACGGCCGGGTTTTCGTGGCGGGACTCATCCTGACGCCGCGGCGGATCATCCCCAACTGGGGTCCGGCGCGGGCGGCTGATCTGGCGGAAGCCCACATCGACGCCCTGCTGGAGCTAGAACCCCAGGTCATCCTCATTGGAACCGGTGCTCGCCAGGTTTTCCCCGGCATCGCCCTTCAGGCCCACGCCCTGGGGCGCGGTATTGGCATCGAGGTCATGGACACGGGGGCGGCCTGCCGCACCTACAACATCCTCATGGGCGAGGGTCGGCGGGTGGTGGCCGGACTCCTGCCAATCTGACAACTCTCGCGGCATCCTTCCCCTCGCCCTGCTCAAGGAGCCTTCGTCTTATGGATCGCAAGATGATCTTCTCGATCCTCGGCATTGCCATCTTTGCTTTCATCGGCATCATGCTCCTACTGCCGGACGAAAACATCGAGGACCCGATTCCCCGCCTACCCTGGCTGGTGGAGCAGGATGGCCAGGGCCGCACCCGCGTTTTCGGCTTGACCCTCGGTGAGACGACCCTGGGCGAGGTGCGGGCCCTGTTCAAGGAAGAGGGTGAGATCAACCTCTTCGCCCATCTGGATGACAACCGTCAAGCCACTCACTATGTCGTGGAGGCCTATTTTGAACAGATCTATCTCAACCGGCTAAGGGGTGATTTCGTCATGGGCGTGCTGGCGGACGATAGAATCCTGGCCCCCATGTACGAGCGAGGCCTGCGCATCAGTCAGTTGGGCAGCGGCGCCAAGAAGGTCAAGCTCGACCCGGCGGACATCGAAACCCTGGCGGCCAGGCCCATCGCCGCCATTACCTACCTGCCTTGGAAGTCCCTGGACGCGGAGATCGTCGATAAACGCTTTGGCCCTCCGGCGGAAAAACGCGTCGAGCAGCAGACGGGGGTCACCCACTGGCTCTATCCGGACAAGGGCATGGACCTGGCCATGGACAAGAATGGCGGCGTGGTTATCCAGTATGTTAATCGGGACGATTACGCCAGATTGATCGCGCCGCTGGATGCCATGACCCAGGCGGCGCCGACGCCATGAGATTGGGGTAGTCGCGTCGCGTCGCAATGATAGAAGCCCTGGTGGGAATCATGCCTCGCCCCGACCTACAAAAGGACAAAATTCAACTCCCAGGATAACCGTCAGGATTGGCCGACTGCCAGCGCCAGGCGTCCCGGACCATGTCGTCGAGGCCAAGCTCGGCGGACCAGCCCAGCGCCATTCGGGCATGGCTGGGATCGGCGTAACAGGTGGCGATGTCCCCCGGGCGCCGGCCCACGATGTCATAGGGCACGTGCCGGCCACTGGCCCGCTCGAAGGCCCGCGCCATCTCCAGCACACTGTAGCCCCGACCCGTGCCCAGGTTGCAGATCAGCATGCCGGGGTTGGCGGCAAGCTTTTCCAAGGCCCGGAGATGGCCCCGTGCCAGATCGACCACATGGATGTAGTCACGCACTCCGGTGCCATCCGGGGTCTCATAGTCGTTCCCGAAGACCCGCAGGCGCGGCCGCTTGCCCACCGCCACCTGGGCGATGAAGGGCAGGAGGTTGTTGGGAATGCCATTGGGATCCTCGCCGATGCGGCCGCTGGGGTGAGCGCCAACGGGGTTGAAATAGCGCAGCAGGGCGAAGTTCCAACGGGAATCGGAGGCCCACAAGTCGGTCAGGATCTGTTCGATGAAGAGCTTGGATCGGCCGTAAGGATTGGTGGCGAAGGTCGGAAAGTCCTCCCGCACCGGGACACTGGTAGGATCGCCATAGACAGTCGCCGAGGAACTGAAGACCAGGTTCCGTACCCCGGCCTCCGCCATGGCCTTGCACAAACTCAGGGTGCCACCCAGGTTGTTGTCATAGTAGGTGAGGGGGATCTCGGTGGACTCGCCCACCGCCTTGAGGCCAGCAAAATGGATGACGGCATCGAAGGCACCCGCGCGGAACACCTCGGCCAAGGCCCGCTGGTCACGCAGATCGACCTGGGCGAAGCCAGGGTTCCGGCCTGTGATTGCCGCGACCCGGCGCAAGGATTCCTCCTTGCTGTTACACAGATTATCGACCACGAAGACCCCGTGGCCCGCCTCCAGCAACTCCACGCAGGCATGACTGCCGATATAGCCCGCGCCACCCGTTACCAGGATCCGCATCGCAACAACTCTCCCATCATCCAGGGCCCCATACGAAATCCGCCAAGCCCATCATTGACGCCCAAACCTGATCGCGCAATGATCGCGGCATGATTGTAACCGCCCCGGCCGGGCCTGGCATGGCTGTCGCAGCCAGGGGTCAAGCGGAGCCCCCTTGCCGACAACCCAGAGGAGCCTCGACGTGTCCGAAACCCCTTCCACCCTGAATCCATCCCTCCGGACGACCCCGAGCAAATTCGACCGGATCAAGTCCCTGCTGGTGTTGGTGCCTTATCTGGTGCTCTACGTCATCGCCATCTGGCTGGTGGCCATGACCGACAGCGATCCCGACCGGGCTGCTGGCCTCTGGCAATGGTTTATTGCCGCCATCGGAGTGGTCGCGACCGTCGGTGGCTGGGAGAGGATGCGGGCAGCCGGCGGTATCACCTACTACCTGGTCAAACAGATTCTGCACTGGGGAGCGGCCCTGCTGGTGGTGCACCTCCTCTTCTGGCCGACCATGCAACTTTTCCTCACCGCCAACACCCATGGCTTCGTGGCCATCTATGTGCTGGGCCTGGCCGCCATCCTCTCTGGCATCCATGTGGACTGGAAGATGGGCCTCTTCGGTATCTTTCTCATCGGCGGCGGCGTCGGTATCGTCTTCTTCGATGACAATGCCATGCTCATGGCCCTCGTCGGCATCGCCGTGGTCGGCATCGGCTCATCGCTGGTGATACGTAGGCGAACGATCCACTGATACCGTCTTACGTCTGGACGGCTCGCGGAGGCAGAGCCCTGGCCACTTAGGGAAGGTCAAGAGGCGTGCCACCTCTCAACGAATGCGGGATTCGGACTCGGCGTCAAGGACCATTACCCTCCCCGTCCGCGCCCCTTCCAGCCTCAGCCGCACCCGCGACCGCCTTAGCAGATCCGGCTCCAGGTTGTCCGGCAGGAGGACCAGGGACCGGGTCCGCCAGGGGCCGCACCGGAAGTTGAGCACCACCAGCGCCGGGCTGACATAAGTCGAACCCAGCAAGCGCCCTTCCAGTTCCCGCCCGTTGCCCAGGGTCAGAAACCAGGTTCCGTCTGGTTGCCAGACGGCTTGACGCAGACTCCAGGGCCAGAGATGCCAGACGGCGCCGCCGAGGCCCAGCACAAGCCCAAGGACAAGGGCCAGGACCAGCAGTGCGCGCCAAGACCAGGGCAAAGGGAGCATGGGGACGGCCGCCAGGACCAGCCCATGCAGGGTCAGCAGAAAGAGGGCAAGCCGCCGCGAGGCCACGGGCCGGATCAGCAAGGCCGGACGTTCAACCGATCGCGTCATGACATACAATCCTCATCCCCCCTTGATGGGCCAAACCAACTCCAGGACAGCCACCCAATTGGACGCCTACGACGCCTTCCCTTACGAAAGCATCGCCTTCCCGGAGACGCACCCCAACCACCTGGCCGTGCTCGGCCGGCTGCTGGGGCTGGAAACGGCCGCCCCCGAATCGGCGCGGGTGCTGGAAATCGGCTGCGCTGGCGGCGGCAATCTTATCCCCCTGGCCCACAGCCTGCCGCATGCCTGCTGCCTGGGCATCGACCTCTCGGCGCGGCAGATCGAGATGGGCCAGGATCTGGTCCGATCCCTCCGCCTGGCCAATGTGGAACTGCGCCAGGCTGACATCCTCGACCTGGATGCCAGCCTGGGCCAATTCGACTACATCATCGCCCACGGCGTCTATTCCTGGGTCCCCGATCCAGTGCGGGAAAAACTGTTACAACTGGGGAACCGCCTCCTCACCCCCGCCGGGGTCTTCTACGTCAGCTACAACTGCCTGCCGGGCTGGCGGATGCGGGGCATGCTGCGCGATATCCTGCGCTATGCCTGCCGCGAGGCGGTAACGCCCACCGAGCGCATCGCCGCCGCGCGCGCCGCCCTGGCACGTCTGCGGGATGCCCTCCATGGGCTCGATGCCCTCAGCGCCCGCTATCTCCAAGCGGAGATCGCCCACCTGGATCAGGTCCATCCCAGCTACCTGCTCTTCGAGTACCTGGCCGAGCACAACCGGGCATTTCTCTTCAGCGACTTCGCCACCGATGCCGAGAAGGCCGGATTGCGCTACCTTTGCGATACCGACCCGCGCACCCTCTTCCCCTCCACCTATGGCGCTGGGGTGGACCAGGCCCTGGCTCCCATTGAGGATGGCCTGGAACTGGAGCAATGGCTGGATTTCGTCACCAACCGCAACTTCCGCCAGAGCCTGCTGTGCCGTGCGGACGCGGACCTGCCAGAGGAGATCGCCATCGACCTGGAGCGCTTCGCCGGCCTGGCCTTCCGCGCCGACCTGCGCCCGGCGGTCAAACCCGACCTGCGTCGGGTCAAGGACAACCCCTTCCTCACCCCCACGGGCAACGCCCTTCAGGTCAGTCAACCCCTGACCAAGGCCCTGATCCTGGAACTCAGCGCCCGCTTCCCGGACTCCTTGACCCTGACGGAGGTCCTGCCCGCCGCCATCCAGCGCGTCGAGACCGCGGGCGGCGGCGCCCTGGCCCAGGTGGTCGATGACTGCCTTCAGGAACTCTTCAGCCTCTTCGCCCACAACGCCATCGGCGCCCAGCCGGACCCACGCCACCAGCCCCCGCCGACCCTCGACCGTCCCCAGGTCTGGCCACTGGCCCAGGCCCAACTCGCCCAGGGCGCCCGCCGCGTCACCACCCTCAACCATGCCAACCTGGATCTGGACGCCTTCGCCACCCAGCTCATCGGCTATCTGGATGGCACCCGCACCCCCGGAGAGATCGCCCAGGCCCTCACCGACGACCTGCTCCAGGGCCGTCTCACCCCACCCAAGGAGTTGACCACAGCCTGGCCCAGAAACAAGCTACTGGCACGCGCCCAGACAGCCACCAACGAACTCATCGCCCTCTTTGCCCGCCATGGCATACTCCTACCTATCCGATACGGATGACACGGCATAAGGATGACACGGCGTGGAAGCTCAACAGGCCTTCTCTAAAGTCTGATCGGTCGGGACTCCCTGCCCGCTGGCTCAGGCAGTCCTCACATCACCTCGCCGAGATACGCGCCCAGATCCATGTCAGCACCGTAGATATGCCCGGTCAACCAATGCTCTAAAAATTCGATGTCTTCACTCGAAGCCGGACTCCCCCCGCTCAGGAACTTCTGTTGGAGTGCCATGGCACTGTCGATCAGCCCCGCATGTTCGGACTGGTGCTCCGCAAGACCCTTGTAGCCGTACTTCAGCATCAGTCGCTCCTCGTGCTTGAAATGCCAGATAGTACAAGCAATTAGCTCATCCAGCAGCGCTTCGGTATAGTCTCTGGACTCTCCTTCCGCGACAGCATGGTTGAGAAGATTAAACAGGTCCACCAGTCTGCGGTGATCTTCATCGATTTCAGGAACATCGACACTCAGCGTCATGTCCCATACCAATTCTTTCATAAACCTCTGTCCTGATGGTAAAAAAAAGGAACATCGACCAGAAGTCGGGCCGATTTACACCGACGCCATCAGCGCACAGTACTTCATGATCACTAGCGACCCATGATCTATCGCTGGGATGGCGTGGAAATAATTGGATGGATTCACGGCGTCCCCCGGACAGAAGTGCCGGACCCCTCCCCCACCGGCGCCGCGCCACCCGCGCCAAGCCCCTTTGCCCTGGCCGCCCGGTCCAACTCCCGCAGATGGGCCAGCTTCTCCCGGATACGGATCTCCAGCCCGCGATCCACTGGCGCATAGTAGCGGCGTGGCCGCAGGCCATCGGGGAAATAGACCTCGCCAGCGGCATAGGCCTCGGGCTCGTCGTGGGCATAGCGATAGGCGTGACCGTAACCCAGTTCCTTCATGAGCCGGGTCGGGGCGTTGCGCAAATGAACGGGTACCTCCAGGGAACCGGATTGGCGGGCGTCCTCCAAGGCGGCCTTCCAGGCCAGATAGACCGCATTGCTCTTGGCGGCGCAGGCCAGGTAAACCACGGCCTGGGCGATGGCCAGCTCGCCCTCGGGACTGCCCAGGCGCTCCTGCACATCCCAGGCGTTCAGGGCCAGTTCCAGCGCCCGGGGATCGGCATTGCCAATGTCTTCGCTGGCCATGCGCGCCACCCGGCGAGCCACATAGAGAGGGTCGCAACCGCCTTCGATCATGCGCGCCAGCCAGTAGAGAGCGGCGTCCGGCGCCGAACCCCTGACCGATTTATGCAAGGCCGAGATCTGGTCATAGAAGATGTCGCCCCCCTTGTCGAAACGCCACGCATGGCCGGCGATGACCTCCGCCACCACCCGCTCGGCGACCTCAGCCCCCTCGCTCAAGTCCGCCGCCAGCTGCCGCAGGTTCAGGGCGCGGCGGGCATCCCCATCCGCCGCCTGGGCCAACACCCTCCGCTGCTCGGGCGCCAGGGTCAGGCCCAGTTGGCCCAGGCCCCGCTCCCGATCGACCAGGGCCTGGTCGATGACGCCTTCCAGATCCTCCACCTCCAGGCCCTTGAGGACATAGACCCGAGCGCGGGACAGGAGGGCATTGTTGAGTTCGAAGGAAGGGTTCTCGGTGGTGGCGCCGATAAAGACCAGGGTCCCCTCCTCCACATGGGGCAGGAAGGCGTCTTGCTGGGCCTTGTTGAAGCGATGGACCTCATCGATAAAGAGGATGCTGCCGCGCCCCTCGGTGGCGCGCACCCGCCGGGCCTCCTCCACCGCCTCGCGGATGTCCTTGACCCCGGACAGGACCGCCGAGAGCCGCATGAAATGGGAACCGGAACAGCCCGCCAGCAACCGCGCCAGGGTCGTCTTGCCGGTGCCCGGTGGCCCCCAGAAGATCATGGAGTGGGGACGGTCCATCTCGATGGCGCGGCGCAGGGGCTTGCCAGAGGCGAGCAGGTGGGCCTGGCCGCGGAATTCCGCCAGGGCACGGGGCCTCATGCGCTCCGCCAGGGGTGCCGTGGGGAGGAAGCTGGTTAGGGTTACGGGGCTGGCCGGCATTCAGCGGATCTCGAGAAAATCCCCCCCCGGAGGCAGATCGAGCTTGAATAGCCCCTCATCCAGCTTGGGGTTACGCCTGGTGGCTAGGAAGCTGAAACGGGTGATCTGGCCAAAGCTGTCCTCCATAAGCAAGGTATCCAGGGCATCGCCAATGAAGCCGATACGGATGCGTGTCACCTGTCCATCCGCTTTCCTGGGTTGCAACTCCACCCAGTCGCGCCCATCGCCAGGGTCCCAGTTCAAGATCTCGAAGTAGCGCTCGATGGGTTCGTCGGAGGCCAGCAACTGGGCCGGTGTGCCATCCAGGGCTCTGGACTGATTCTGGTGGGAGATCTGATCGAGCTCGATATCGTGAAGCCAGATCCGCTTGCCATCGGCGACGATGAGTTGCGCCATGGGCTCCCGATATTCCCAACGGAAGCGGCCAGGCCTATGGAGATAGAGGGTACCCTCGGACTCAATCATGCGCCCGCCGTCGGCACTCAGGGTGAACTGGCGAAACTCGGCGGAAAGGGTAGCGAGGTTACTCAAATAGGTCCGCAGCCTTTCCTCGCCGCTGGGCGCCGCCGGAATGGCGGCGGACAGGGCCAGGAGGGCAGTGGCCAGGGTCCAGACGAAGGCTGGTCTCGATGCTTGACGGCCCCCGGTGGGGGCATTGGGGTGGGTCCCTTTCTTGGGCATGGTTCTGTTTCCGGGTCCGGGAGGGGTGGGCTTGTCATGGGCGTGCAAGCCAGAGACAAGGCGTTTGCCGAAAAGTTGTGGTGGCTTGGTCACCATTTTACCAGGCCGCCGGACTTGGCGGGCTGGCAAGGGTGCCCCTCCGCCGTCCGGGTTCCCGTCGGCCTTACCTGACCGTAAGGACGCGGCAACAGCTTGCCGCCCAGGATGCCCCCGGTTAGAGTGAGGGCCGATCAACCAAGCCGCATCCGCCAACTACTTGCCCGTGACCACCGCTGGCGACCTTGCCCGAGACCCCGTTTAGCCCAGAACCCATGAATCAGCCCAGAACCCTTATCAGCCGCCTCGATACCTATCTCTGGGACAGGGACTGGCGTCGGGCGCCGCCCTGGCGGCGGCTTGCCGTGCCAGCCTTGCGTCTCCTCCATGCCCTCCTGCGGGACTTCACCAGCGGTCAACTCAATCTGCGGGCCATGAGCCTGGTATATACCACCCTCCTCTCCCTGGTGCCCCTTCTGGCGGTGAGTTTCTCGGTCCTCAAGGGCTTCGGCGTCCACAACCGCGTCCAGCCCCTGCTCCTGGAGACCATGGTTCCGTTGGGGGAAACGGGTGAGGTCATCGTCGCCCGCATCATCGAATTTGTCGAAAACGTCCAGGTGGGGGTGCTCGGCACCCTGGGTCTGCTGCTTCTCATCTATACCTCGCTCACCCTGATCCGGAAGATCGAGGAGGCCTTCAATGACATTTGGCGCGTCACCCAGCCCCGGTCCCTGGGGGAAAATTTCACTCAGCACCTCAGTTTCATCCTGATCGGACCCGTCCTCATTTTTACCGCCCTGGGCCTCGCCAACTCGATCCAGACCAGCCCCGCCTTCGAGCATTTGCTGGCCATCGCCCCCTTGTCGGAGGTGATCGCCCTCGCCGGGGGGCTGCTGCCCTCCCTGACCCTCGCCTTGGCCTTCGCCTTCGTCTATGTCTTCCTGCCCAACACCAAGGTCTTGTTTCGCCACGCCCTGGCCGGGGCCCTGGTGGCGGCGGCCCTATGGCAGCTCACGGGCTGGGGCTTCACCTTTTTTATGGCCAGTTCCACCCGCTACACCGTTATCTACTCGGGCCTGGCCATCGCCATCCTCTTCATGGTATGGGTCTATGTCGCCTGGCTCATCCTTCTGGCCGGGGCCAGTATCGCCTTTTACCTGCAAAACCCGGAATACCTGGCGATGCGCACGCGGGAACCGCAACCCAGCGGCCGATTCCGGGAGCGCCTGGCCCTGGTGGTGGCCGGGCAGGTGGCACGGCGCTATTACCAGGGCGGGACACCCTGGGACAGCCAGAGCCTGGCCCGGGCCCTGGCCTGGCCAGCAGACGGCCTAAGGGGCACCCTGGATATGCTGGAGGCTGGTGGCTATGTGATCCGGCTCGCGGGGGAACCTCCCCGCCATGTCCCTGCCCAGGCCCCCGAAACCTTGCCCCTCAAGCCTCTGCTGGACCTGGCGCGGGGTTATGAGGAGACTCTGCAATCCGCCCCACCCCTGCCATCCTACCCCGGCACTGCCCCCATCGAGACCCGCCTCACTGAGGCCATGGACCAGGCCCTGTCTGGTCTGACCCTCAAGGACCTCGCCGACCAGATCGGCGAGCCGCGGCCCCTGCTTTCCTAAGTCCCTCCCCAGCCCCCTTCAGGCGAACAGATCCAAGACCTCGCGTACGGGGCGGAAGGAGCGGCGATGGATGGGGCTGGGGCCCAGCGCGCGCAGGGCGGCGAGATGATCGGGGGTCGGGTAGCCCTTGTGGAGGGCCAGGCCATAGCCAGGGTGGCAGGCGTCGAGACGTTGCATTTCCCGATCCCGGGCGACCTTGGCCAGGATGGAGGCGGCGGAGATGGCGGCCACCTTGCCATCGCCACCGACGATGGCCTCGACGGGACAGGACAACCGGGGGCAGCGGTTGCCATCCACCAGGGCAAGGTCTGGAGGAAACCCAAGGCCCAGAACCGCTCTTTGCATCGCCAACAGAGTCGCTTGCAGGATATTGAGGGCGTCTATCTCCGCCGGGCTGGCGCTGGCGACGGACCAGGCCAGGGCAAATTTCTGGATTTCGGACTCAAGGCCGGCGCGGCTGGCGGCGGAAAGGCGCTTGGAGTCATCCAGGCCCAGAATGGGGCGGGCGGGGTCCAGGATGACGGCGGCGGCGGTGACCGGACCCGCCAGAGGGCCCCGGCCAGCCTCGTCGATACCGGCGATCAGACAGGACCGGGGACCGCCCATGGCGCCGGAACCCATCATGGCCTCCCGACCAACTCCAGCAGGGCTTTCGCCGCCTCGCGGCTGGCGTCGCGGCGCAGCGCCCGGTGGATGCGGGCGTAAGTCTCCTGGATCTCGGCGACACGCGGCCCATCCGCCAGGAGTTCCAGCAGGGCCGGTCCCATCAGCTCGGCCCGGCATCGCTCCTGAAGAAATTCCGGTGCCAGCTCTCGGCCGGCCAGGAGATTCGCCATGGCCACATTGGGCACCTTGATGAGATTCAGGGCCTTCACCAGACCATAGGTCAGGGGATCGACCCGGTAGCCCACCACCATGGGGCGCTTGAGGAGCAGGGCCTCCAGGGTGGCGGTCCCCGAGGCGGCGAGGACCGCGTCGGCGGCGATCATGGCCTCGCGGCCCTGGCCATCGACCAGGGTCAGGTCCGGCGCCAGGCTGCTCCCGGCGAGGACCTCCTCGAAGAGGCGGCGCAGGCGCGGCGATATCAATGGGACGATGAAGCGGAGGCCCGGCCGGCGCGCCTGACACCAATGGGCCGTCTCGATGAAGGGCCTGGCCAGCAGCTTGACCTCGCTGACGCGGCTACCCGGTAGCAGGGCGATCACCTGGCCTGTGGTTGGCAAATCCAAGGCCCGGCGCGCCCCGGCTCGATTCGTCTCAAAGGGGATCTCCTGCGCCAGGGGGTGGCCTATGTAACGTACTGGCACCCCCCGCTCACGCAGGAAGGGCTCCTCGAAAGGAAAAATGCTCAGGACCAGATCCACCGCCGTGCGTAGGCCCTTGACCCGCCCCGGCCGCCAGGCCCAGACCGTAGGACTGACGAGATGGGCAGTGGGGATCCCGGCCCGGCGCAGGCGCCGCTCCAGGGTCAGGTTGAAGTCCGGGGCATCCACGCCGATGAAGAGGTCCGGCGGATGGGCAAGAAAATAGTCGCCGAGTTGGCGGCGCAGCCGCAACTGCTCCGGCAGATGCTTGAGGACCTCCACCAACCCCATGACCGAGAGACGCTCCTGGTCGAACAGGGTCTCGCAACCGGCCGCGGCCATGCGGGGTCCGGCCACGCCCACGAAACGAGCGTCGGGGCTCAGTTCACGCAGGGCGAGGATGACGGAGGCCGCCAGCAGATCGCCCGAGGCTTCGTTGGCGACGATGCCGATGCGCATCGCGCGGCGGGGTCAGCGCACAAAGCCGCGCGGGCTGGCCGCGACGAAATCGGCCAGACGATCCACATCCGGACTGCCCAGGGCGCGCATGGCCGTCAAGGCATCCTCCAGGCGCTGCCGGGACTTGTAGAGCAGACGGTAGGCCTGCTTGATGGCGGCAATGGCCTCGGGCTCGAAGTTACGTCGGCGCAGACCCTCGAAGTTGATGCCCCGGGGGCGCGCCGGATGGCCGCTGACCAGGATGAAGGGCGGAATGTCCTGGAGCACCACGGACCCGCCCCCCGCAAGGCAATGGGCGCCGATGCGGCAGAATTGATGGACGATGACGAAACCGCCGAGGATGGCCCATTCCCCGACCAGCACATGGCCCGCCAGGGAGGCGGCATTGGACATGATGACATGGTCCCCGATCTGGCAATCGTGGGCGACATGGACATAGGCCATGAAGAGGTTGTCGTTGCCAATGCGGGTCACACCAGCGTCCTGGGCCGTGCCCCTGTGCAGGGTGACGAACTCGCGGATGACGTTGCGATCACCGATTTCCAGGCGCGTCTCCTCCCCGGCGTACTTCTTGTCCTGGGGGTCCTCGCCGACGGAGGCAAACTGGAAGATGCGATTGTCCCGCCCGATGGAGGTGGGTCCGCGCAACACCACATGGGGACCAACGGAGCTTCCCCCGCCAATTTGGACCCTGGGCCCGATGATGGCGTAGGGCCCAACCTCCACCCCCTCGTCCAGTTCAGCGGCGGGGTCGATGATCGCCGTGGGATGGATCATGTGGTGAAATCCCGGGCCGTGCACATGATTTCGGCGGATGCCGCCAGCTTGCCGTCAACCGTGGCCTCGCCCGTGAATACCCAGATGCCCCGCCGCACGGTGCGCAGCTTGACGGACATGATGAGCTGGTCGCCGGGTTCGACCGGACGCTTGAATCGCGCCTTGTCGATGCCGACGAAATAGTAGAGTTTGGAGCCAACCTCGCTGGGACGGGACTCCATGGCCAGCAGGCCGGTTGCCTGGGCCATGGCCTCGATAATGAGGACGCCGGGCATGATGGGCCTCACCGGAAAATGACCGGTAAAAAAAGGCTCATTGAAGGTCACGTTCTTCAGGGCCACGAGATAATCGTCGCACTGAAAGTCCAGTACCCTGTCGATCAGCAAAAAAGGGTAACGGTGCGGCAGATGACTGAGCACCTTATGGATATCCATCGTGTTCAAGGCTGTCTCCCTTATGTGGAGGAGGACTCGGAAGCAGGCAATACGCGGCTTGACGCCGTTTAGTCCGCGTCGGGTTCCATCCCCTGGTTCAATTTAGCCAGTTCGGCCTCGAGCCGCTGGACGCGCCGGGTCAGGTCGTCGAGATGGCGGAAGCGCGCGGCGTTGCGCCGCCAGTCCGCGTTGGCCATGGCCGGGATACCGCTGCTATAGACGCCCGGGGCCGGGAAGGAGCGTGTGACCATAGCCATGCCGGTGAAATGCACGTTGTCGCCGATCTCCAGATGCCCGGCCATGCCCACAGCCCCGGCGATGGTGCAGTCGCGGCCAATGTGGGTTGAACCCGAGATGCCGGAACAGGCGGCCATGGCGGTATTCTCGCCGATGCGACAGTTGTGGCCGATCTGGATCAGGTTGTCCAGCTTGGCCCCGGCTTCGATGACGGTATCTGTCAGGGCGCCGCGATCGATGCAGGAGTTGGCGCCGACTTCGACGTCGTCGCCGATCACCACCCCACCGAGTTGGGGCATGCGCACCCAGCGCTTGCCGTCCCTGGCGAAACCAAAGCCGTCGCGGCCGATGACACAGCCGGGCTGGAGCAGGGCGCGCTGGCCAACACGGACCCCGGCGCAGAGGGTGACCCGCGCCACCAGCTTCGCCTCCTCGCCGACGAGGCAATGGGCGCCGACGACGGAACCCGGCCCGATGAAGGCGCGGCGACCTATTTCGGCCCCTTCCTCTACCACGGCGCAGGGGCCTATCCAGGCGGTGGGGTCCACCTGGGCCGATGCATGTACGACGGCGCTGGGGTGGCGCCCTGCTGGTGCCTCTGCCGGGGGGTGGAGGAGCCAGCCAGCCCGGGCATAGGCCAAATAGGGGTTGTCCCCCATCAGAACCGGGACCGGGCAGAGGGCACGGTCACCCGGACCCAGAATGACGGCGCCGGCCCGGGTTTTGGTCAGATCGGCGCGGTACTTCTTGTCGGCGTAAAAACAGAGGTCATGGGATCCTGCCGACCCTAGGGTCGCGATGCGGTTTACGCGGGTATCCGGGTCGCCCTCCAGGATGAGACCTAGATGCCGAGCGAGTTCTCCGAGGGAATATTCCAAGGTACTGACCGCCGGGGCTGAAAAAGGATGCCGGATGGCGCCTATTTGGCCTGGAGCTTGGCCCGCATCCGTTCCACTACCTCGTCGGAGATATCGATGCGCTCACTAAAATAGAAGACATCCTTGCCGCTCACGATAAGGTCGATCCCGCGTTCCTTGGCCAGTTCGGTGACTACCTCCTCCACCTGCTTGCCGAGCTTGGTGCGCATCTCGTTCTGGCGCAGGGTCAGGTCCTCGCGCGCCTCCCCTTGGGCGTACTTGAGCTTTCGATCCCGGTTGCGAATATCGTTGGTCAGGCGCTGGGCTTCCTCCGTGCTCATGAGGGCCGAATCCCGTTCGAGGCGCTCCTGCAAGGCAGTGAGTTCCTCCTGCTGTTCCCGCAGTTTTTTTTCACGGTCGGCCACGGCCTGCTGCAGTTCCCGTCGTGCTGCCTCGTATTGGGGGGATCGTTCCACCACCCGGTCGGGGTCGATGACGGCGACCACATAACTGGAGGCCAGGACCCCGCCGCCCCAGGACGCCAGCAGGAGCGCCAGGAGACAGACCCTCGGGGAAAGAGTGGACCGCGTCATGATGCCGTGCCCCTTAGAAAGACGAACCCAGGCCAAACTGGAAGATCTGGGTGTCGTCTCCGGACTTCTCGTTGATGGGATAGGCGGCGCTGGCGAAGATGGCCCCCACTGGCGAGAGCCATACCACCGACAGTCCTACCGAGTAGCGCAGATCGCTCAGGTCGAAGCCATCGGGCCCAACCAGTCCATTCATGTTCGAGGTTGTCCAGACATTGCCAAAGTCGAAGAAGGCGCCAAGCCGGATGGAGTCGGCGAAATCCCCGGAGATGGGTGGTGGCACAAAGAGTTCCACGCTGCCATTGATCTTGATGTTGCCGCCGACGGGATCCTTCTCGCCGGTGAGTTCCCGGGGACCCAGGGTGTTTTCCTCCCAGCCGCGCACCGAACGGGGGCCGCCGGCAAAGAAGTTCTCGAAAAAAGGCAGTTCATCCGTTTCCCCGTAGCTATCGCCATATCCCAGATCAGCGCGCATGGACAGGGTATAGCGCCGGGCCAGGGGGTAATAGTGGCGATGGCGGTAGGTCAGGCGGTAATACTCCAGATCGCTGCCCGGCCCTGCCACCTCGGCGGAGAGGGTTTGCAGTACACCCTTGGTGGGAAAGATGACCGTATCGCGGGAATCCTTGGTGTAGGAGGCGGTCAGGATATAATCGTTGAAGACATCGCCATTGGTTTCCTCGAAATACTCTGCCACCGAGGAATTGCCCGGCTTGAACTTGGTGTACTGGTAACGGAAGCCCAGGCCGGCGCGGCTGGTGTCGGTAATGGGCAGGCCCCAGTTCATGCCGGCGATACCCACGTCGGTGGTGTAACTGGCGGTGTCAAGCTGCTCGAAGTCGGTCTCCCGATAGGAAAGGGTGAAGCCCCGGCTGATACCGTTGATGGTGTAGTAGGGGTTGTTGTAGGTCAGCTCGTAGATCGTGTTGGCCTCACTGGTGTTGAAGGCGAGGCCGACCCGCTTGCCCGTGCCCATGAAGTTGTTCTGGGTTACGCTGGTATTGAACAGGATGCCCTGGCTCTGGGAATAGCCCACGCCCGCCATGAGGTTACCGGAGGGCTTCTCCTTGACCTTGACCTCCACGTCAACCTGATCCGCCGAGCCGGGGACAGCCGGGGTCTCGATATTGACGTCATCGAAATAGCCCAGCCGCTGCAAGCGCTCTCGGGATTCCTTGACCAGTTCCGAGGAGAACCAGGATGCCTCCAGCTGGCGCATTTCACGGCGCAGGACCTCGTCCCGGGTGCGGGTATTGCCCTTCATGTTGACACGCCGCACATAGACCCGCTTGCCCGGGTCCACGAAAAAGATCACGGAGACCTGTTTCTTCTCCTCGTCGATCTCCGGGATAGTATTGACATTGGCGAAGGCATAGCCTTCGTCCGCCAAACGGCGGGAGACGCGCTCCGCGCTCTGCGTGGTCACTTTGCGCGAAAAGGGCTCGCCACGGCGCAGGTGGATGAGGGGAAAGACTTCCTCCACCGGCAGGGTGGGATCGCCGGCTAGCTGGATGTCGCTGACCTGGAAGATATCACCCTCCTGGATCACGACCGTGATGTAGATGTCCTTTTTGTCCGCGCTGATGGAGACTTGGGTGGATTTGATCTCGAACTTGATGAAGCCGCGGTCAAGATAGAAGGAGCGCAGGCTCTCCAGGTCTCCGCCCAGTTTCTGCTTGGAATACTGGTCGTTCTTGGAATAGAAGGAGGTCCAGTTGGTGGTGCCGAGCTTGAAAAGGCCCAGCAACTCCTTTTCGGGGAAAGCATCGTTGCCAATGATGTTGATTTGCTTTATGCGGGCCGTCAGGCCCTCGGTGACATCAATGGTCACCCGCACCCGGTTACGTTCCAGGGGGGATACCGTGGTCTGGACACCGACACCGTATTTGCCGCGGGAGAAATACTGGTTATTGAGTTCCTGCTCGACCCGGTCGAGGACGGAGCGGTTGAAGACCCGCCCCTCGGCCAAGCCGATATCCTTGAGGGCCGCGCGCAGTTTCTCGTCGTCGATGTCCTTGTTACCAGAAAGGATGATCTCGGCGATGGATGGCCTTTCCCGGACATTCACCACCAAAACATTGCCATCCCGTTCCACCTTGACGTCATCGAAGAACCCGGAAGCATAGAGGGAGCGGATGCTCTTGGCCGTCACCTCGTCGGTGGTGGTGTCGCCGATCTTGACTGGCAGAAGGCTGAAGACGGTGCCGGGGGCGATGCGCTGCAGGCCCTCGACGCGAATGTCGGTCACTTTGAAGGTGTTTGCCAGGGCCAGGCCACCCCCCGCCAGCGAGAGGCCAACTAGCAGGAACAGCGATACCAGGCCGCGTGCGGCCACCCTCGGAAAGCTTGTTGTGGAAACGCCCAAAACCCATCCCCCGTTGCGGAGCAGGCCGCCTCCCCCAGCGGCCGAAATCAAGGGCGCTAGTATAGGCGAAGGGAATCGCGAACAAAACAGCGATGCTGGCCTGACAGGAGCCGCCGTGGGTCTGGATCCTGGCCATGCTGTACGGCTGATGGCTCATGCTCGCCCCCGGATCGGATGGCGACTCCCCCCCTCGCGTCAGACCCAGCCCAGGCCCGCCAGTCGCCACTGGCATCCCTGCCCCCCGGACCCCCCAGAACAAGGGGGATCAGATCAATTCAGCAGCCGCTGGATGTCAACGTAGAAGGCCAGGGACATGAGGGCGGCGAGGAGAACCACGCCGATGCGTTGACCCTGCAACTGGACCTGCTCCGACAAAGGGCTACCCTTGATGGCCTCGATGCCAAAGAAGAGCAGGTGGCCCCCATCCAGCACCGGGATGGGCAAGAGGTTGAGCACCCCCAGGCTGATGCTGATCACCGCCAGGAATTTAATGAAGTAGATCAAACCATGGCTGGCGCTGCGCCCGGCGCTCTCGGCGATGGAAATGGGACCGCTCAGATTCTCCACCGAGGCCTGGCCGGTAATCATGCGACCGAGAACCTTGAGCATGAGGAGGCTCATGTCCACCGTCCGACCGACGGCAGCTCCCAAGGCATCCAGAGGCCCTAACTGGATCACGGCGCGGTACTCCGCCAGCAGGGCCTCGGGCATCTCCACCGAGGCGCCGATGCGACCGATGGGACCCTCGGGTCCCGGCTCTGGCCTCGGCGTCAGCCTGATCTCCAGCTCCTGGCCCCCCCGCGCCACCCGCAGGACGAGGAGTTGACCGGGATGGGCCCGCACCGATTCCACCCAAGCGGTCCAGCTCGCCACGGGTTCGCCGTCGCTGATGAGGATGAGATCCCCAGGGGCGAGGCCAGCCGCGGCGGCGGCCTCGCCCGGGATGACTTCGCCAATGACCGGCGGCAGCAGGGGGCGAGCCGGCTTCAGGCCCAGGATGTCGAGGATGGCCGGATCCTCCGGCAGGCTAGCCAGCGCCTGGCCATCGAAGACCAAGAGACGCTCGTCCCCATCCGCATCCCGCGCCCGCACCGGCAGGTCGCGGCCAGCCAGGGCCTCGTCCATGAAGGCGAAGATCGCCGCCTCCCAGGTTGGCGTGGCGCGATCCCCTATCTTCAGCAGTTCATCCCCCGCCTTGAGCCCTGCCTCGGCGGCGATGGAGCCTGGCGTCACGGTCCCGATCAGGGAGCGGCTGCCGGTGTCGCCGGTCACCAGAATGCCCCAATAGAGCAATACGGCGAACATGAGATTGAAGAGAGGGCCGGCGAGGACGATGGCGGCGCGCTTCCAGAGCTTCTGGCGGTTGAAGGCCAGGTGGGCCTCCGCCGGGTCCACATCCTCCTCGCGCTCGTCGAGCATCTTGACGTAACCGCCAAGGGGTATGCCCGCCAGGACATATTCAGTGCCATCACGCCGGCTCACCCAACGCACCAGAGGCCGGCCAAAGCCGATGGAGAAGCGTAGCACCTTGACGCCCAGGCGCCGGGCCACCCAGAAGTGGCCAAACTCATGCACCGCGATCAGGATGGCGAGGGCGAGGATGAAGGAGAGGAGGGTGTGTAGTAGGTCCGGCATAACTTATCATCAGATCAGGGCTGGCAACATTTGTTCCGCCAAGACACGGGCCTGGCGATCCGCATCCAGCAGGGTGGCAAGCCCATCCTGAGGGATGTTGCTTGCCGGCAGGCGATCCAGGGTCGCGGCCACCAGGCCGGCGATGGCGGTAAAACCTATGCGACCCGTCAGGAAGGCGGCCACGGCGATCTCGTTGGCCGCGTTGAGAATGGCCGGGGCCGTGCCGCCGGCCTCTGCGGCCTGGATGGCCAGGGACAGGCAGGGGAAGCGGTCCAGCGCCGGCGGCTCGAACTCCAGACGGCCGATGGCGAACAGGTCCAGGGGCACTACACCGGAAGGCAGGCGCTTGGGCCAGGCCAGGGCGTGGGCGATGGGGGTGCGCATGTCCGGGTTGCCCAACTGGGCCAGTACGGAACCATCCACGTACTGCACCAGGGAATGGATGACGCTCTGGGGGTGGATGACCACCTGAATGAACTCAGGACGGGTGCGGAAAAGCCAGCAGGCTTCAATGAGTTCCAGGCCCTTGTTCATCATGGTGGCCGAATCGACCGAGATTTTGCGTCCCATTTCCCAGTTGGGATGGGCGCAGGCCTGGTCCGGTGTCACCCGCGCCAGTTCCGCCAGGGGTGTGTCACGGAAGGGTCCGCCAGAGGCGGTGAGCAAGATGCGCTCCACGCCAACCCGGTCGAGGCCCTGCTCGTAACCGGCGGGCAAGCACTGAAATATGGCGTTGTGCTCGCTGTCGATGGGGAGCAGGAGGGCGCCGCTGGCGGCGGCGGCCGACATGAGAATCTCGCCCGCGACGACCAGGGCCTCCTTGTTGGCCAGCAGCAGCCGCTTGCCAGCCCGCGCGGCGGCCAGGGCTGGCAGCAAGCCAGCGGCGCCAACGATGGCCGCCATAACAATATCCACCTCGGGGAGGGCGGCGACCTGCTCCAAGGCCTCGGGCCCCGCCAGCACCTCGGGGGCGCCGGCCATGTCCGCGAGCAGGCCCCGCAGGCGCCGCGCGGCCCCCATATCGGCCATGACGGCAAAGGCCGGCCGGCAGCGGCGGCACAGCTCCGCCAGGCCCTCGGCATCATGGTTGGCCGTCAGGGCGATGACGCGATAAAGGTCCGAGTGCCGCCCCAGCACATCCAGGGTACTGACGCCGATGGAACCCGTGGCCCCCAGGATACAGACAGCCTTCACGACAGGGCCCCCAGCCACAGGAGACCTAGGGCGAAGAGAGGGGCGGCGGCGGTCAGACTGTCGATACGATCAAGCAGGCCGCCATGACCAGGCAGTAGCCGGCCAGAGTCCTTCAAACCCTGGAGGCGCTTGAGCAGGCTCTCGAAGAGGTCCCCCACCACGGAAATGAAGGCCGTGACCAGGCAGAGGACGACGGCAGCGACCAGGGCCAGCGGCGACAGCTCGAGCCAGTAGCCCAGCACCAATCCAAGCAGGGCCGCGCCGGCGCCGGCCCCATAAACTCCGGCCCAGGTCTTGCCGGGACTCAGCAGGGGCGCCAGCTTGGCCTTACCCCAGCGCCGACCGGCGAAGTAGGCGGCGCTGTCCGCCGTCCAGATTAGGACGAGTAGAAAGAGCACCAAGGCGGGCCCTTGGGGCAAGGCAGCGTGCAGATGGGTCATGGCCAGCCAGGGCCCTGCAAGCACCGGCAGGCCGGCGAGAAGTCGCGCGGGGGCTGGACCCGGACAAGGGAAGATGGGGTCATCAAGCCGCAAGAGCCAGACCGCCAGTACCCACCACCCGAGGGTGACGACCAGGAGCAGGGCCGCCACCCCGGCGGCGGGCAAAAGCCCGAGCAGGATCATGGTGACGGCGATAAGGGCGACGAAGCCCATTCGGGCCGACCGCCCGGTCAGGCCACCGAGGGCCGACCACTCCCAGGCGGCGCCCAGCAAAATCAGGCCCAGGGCCAGGGCGAAACCGGCGGTTGGCAGAAAAAGCACCGCCAGCACGGCGAGGGGGGCCAGAATCAAGGCCGTCAAGACGCGCCACTGGAGGCTGGTGAAGTCCACGAGCAAGTTCAATCCGCTGCCCAGGGCGATTTCGGCGCCAGTGCCGGGGTCCGTTCCAAAGCAGGGTCCTGGACACCCTCGCCCGCCACCTGTTCAGAGGTCTGGCCAAAGCGCCGCAAGCGGCGGCTAAACTCGGCGATGGCCTCGGCATAAGCCTTAGCGTCAAAGTCCGGCCACATGATGTCGGTGAAATAGAGTTCGGCGT
This sequence comes from Chromatiaceae bacterium, assembly GCA_041307365.1. Lineage (GTDB taxonomy): Bacteria > Pseudomonadota > Gammaproteobacteria > Chromatiales > Chromatiaceae > M0108. The sequence goes on from JBFZDM010000272.1 coordinate 25,532, forward strand.
AGGCTGACTGCCAGAGCAGGAAGTTGCTCAGCCGCTGCTCCCCGCCGGTGCGAATGAAGAGGTCCGGGTCCGGCAGGCCGGCGCTGGAGAGATAGGCGGCGACCCCGTCCTCGTCGATGGACGCCGGGTCCAAGCGCCCGGCGACGGCGGCGGCAGCAATTCGCCGGGCCGCCTCGGTCATGTCCCAGCGGCCGCCATAGTTGGCGGCGATCTGCAGGATAAGCCTGGAATTGGCCATCGTCGCCGCCTCGGCGGCCACGATTTGGCTTTGCAACCGCTCCGGGAAAGCGCCGCGTTCGCCAATCAACCGCAGGCGGACGCCGTTCTTCTTGAGCTTCCCCACCTCGCCGCGCAGTGAGGCAAGAAAGAGTTCCATGAGGTAATCGACTTCGCCCCTGGGCCGGCGCCAGTTCTCGCTGCTGAAGGCAAAGAGGGTCAGGACCTCGACCCCTTGGCGAATGCTCTCCTCCACCACGGCACGCACGCTCTTGACCCCGGCGCGATGCCCCGCGACCCGTGGCAGATGGCGCTGACGGGCCCAGCGGCCGTTGCCGTCCATGATGATGGCGACATGCCGGGGCTTGGTGCCCTCGCCTAACTTCGCCTTCGTCCGCTCGGTCATGCCGTCCTCGCGTCGACCGGATCAGACCAGTCAGATGGCCATGAGGTCCGTTTCCTTTTCCTCCAAGACCTGATCCACTTCCTTGACATATTTATCAGTAAGCTTCTGGATCATGTCCTGGCCACGCCGTTCGTCGT
>JBFZDM010000211.1:0-4428 GCA_041307365.1 Chromatiaceae bacterium
CGCGACGCCGGGCATGGGCGCCAAGGCCCTGATCCCTTCGATGTCCTCAAGGCGGAAGGCAAGCGGCCCTCGCAATTGCCGGCCCAATGACCGGCCTGTGGTGCGCGCAACCGCCGTCCCCCTTCTATAGCCAACGCCTATCAGTTTTCGGATTTGGTCCGCGGATAATCGCAACTATTACAGGTGGCTGCATCCCAGTGACCACTGACCACCGGCCACTATCAATCGGCTAGGAATCAATCTTAACCAGATTTGAGGCGGCCAATTCCCTGCCCCATCCGCAGCTCGACGCCGGGCGCCAGTCCCGCTTCCCATTCAACCGCCCCCGGTGGAAACAGCAGGATGACGGTGGAGCCCATGTTAAAGCGTCCCATCTCGGCGCCCCTGACCAGGTCCACGGCCTCGGCGTCCCCGTAACGGCGGCTGGGGGCGCCGCCGCGGGCCGGTGTAATCTCGCCGGCCCAGACGGTCTCCATGCCACCGACGAAGATGGCCCCGACCAGGATGAGGGCGAAGGGACCGGCCTCGCCCTCGAACAGGCAGACGACCCGCTCGTTGCGGGCAAAGAGGCCTGGCACCAGGCTGGCGGTGGCGCGGTTGACGCTGAAGAGGCGGCCAGGGACATGGATCATCTCCCTCAGCCGTCCGGAGGCGGGCATGTGGACCCGGTGATAGTCGCGGGGCGAGAGATAGACGGTCGCGAAGCCACCCCCGACGAACCGGGCCGCCCAGTCGGCATCGCCCACCAGATCGACCAGGTCATAATCCAGCCCCTTGGCCTGGAAGACGCGGTCCTCCTCGATGGCGCCGAATTGGCTCAAGGCGCCGTCCGCCGGGCAGGCCAGGGCCCCTGGATCCAGGGGCGCCGGTCGCGCGTCTGCCCGTAGGGCGCGGGTGAAGAAGGCGTTGAAGCTGGGATAGGATGCCAGGTCTGGCTGTAGGGCCTCGCTCATATCCACCCGGAAATGGCGGACGAAGACGCGGATCAAGGGCGCGCTCAAGGGTCGCCAGCGGACGCGGGCAAAGCGGTACATGAGGGCCGAGAGCAGGTGTTGGGGCAGCAGATACTGCAGGCCCACGAAGAGCCGGTCGGACCAGCGGGGCGATTCTTCAGTCATGGGAAGGGTTCTCCAGGGCCTCCAGGGGCCATTCGGCGAGGAGGACCAGGTCATCGGCCACCGTCCGGGCGGCCTGGCTGGCGGGGAAGAAGGCCAGGAGTCTGGCGTTCGGGGCAATGAGATACAGGGTCGAACGTCCACCTTGGTCCGGGTTCGGCGGCTCGCCGAGGAGGCCGGTGAGTTGGCCAAGGTCCCCGGCCTCGCCGGACACCAGGCGAAGGGCGGGCGATAAGCGGCCGAAGTCCTGGGCCAGATCGGCTGGTTGGTCAGGGGCGGCCAGGACGAGTTGCATCCCCTTGCGTGGTTCGGCGCTAGCCGCCAGGTGATTGAAGACGTCCAGCAGGCGCTGGATCGCCAATTGACCCCGGGCCTGGGCGAGGTCGCCAAAGGCGAGCAGGGTCCAGTGGCCGGAAAGCTGATCCCGCCCGAAGGGCTGCCCTTTAGCGTCCACCAGGGCGAAGGCTGGCAGGGGCATGGCCGGGGCCAGGAGCACGCCCTCGATGGCCGGCGGTTGGCCAAACCGATGCTGGTTGCCCCACTGGTAGCCAATGAGGAAGAGCCCGATGGCGCCGACCATGAGGATGAGGCGAATCAGGGCACCCCGCGGCCTAGGCCGCCTCGGCGGCAAACCGGCTTTTTGGGTTTGTTCAGGCATGGGGGTAACTGACGGTCATGGACACACTGGGTTTATGATGCAACGAATTGGGACTGGCCGGCGCCGAACTGGCAAAATACTGACCCTAATATAGGGCCGGCCAGGCATTTGACCATGGCGAGGAGGAGGAGATGAGTAACCGGATTGAAAGAACGGACGAGGAATGGCGTGCCTGGCTGGGACCGGACCAGTACCACATCTGCCGTGAAAAGGGCACGGAGCGGGCTTTCACGGGCGGGTACCATGCCAACAAGGCGCCAGGCATCTACCGTTGCGCCGGCTGTGGCGCGCCCCTCTTCGACGCCGCGCACAAGTACGACTCCGGCAGCGGCTGGCCCAGCTTCTGGCGGCCCCTGGCGGGCGCCCCGGTGGCCAGCGAGCGCGATGCGAGCCACGGCATGATCCGGGTCGAGGTCCATTGCGACCTCTGCGGCTGCCACCTGGGCCATGTCTTCGACGACGGGCCGCGCCCGACGGGTCAGCGTTTTTGCATCAACTCGGCCTCCCTCGACTTCGAGCCGGCTTCCGACTCCCCGGGGACCACATCTTGAAGCCAGCCTTGCTCGCGGGCCCCGGATTCCTTTATCTCCTTGCCCTTACCGCTGCGGGGGCGGGGGCCTTCGCCGTGCTGGCCTTTCCGCCCTTCGGGCTCGCCCCGGCGATGGTGGTCTCCCTGGCGGTCCTTTATGGCTTGGTGGCGGGCCGGCAACCCCGCCAGGGCTTTCTCCTTGGCTGGGCCTTCGGCATCGGCCTGCTGGGTTTTGGCACCTTCTGGATACGGGTCAGCCTGAACGAGTTCGGCAACATGGGGGTTTGGCTGGCCCATGCCCTGACCTTGCTCTTCATCCTGGCCATGGCCCTCTATTACGGCCTCCTCGGCGGGCTGATGGCCTGGTTGACGGGCCGGAGCCGGACACCTCCCGGGGTCCAACCCCGGACCCCTCCTTGGGCGGGTCCCCTCCTGGCCTTTCCTGCCCTTTGGGTGCTGCTGGAGTGGCTGCGGGGCTGGTTCCTCACCGGCTTTCCCTGGCTCAATGCCGGGGACTCCCAGGTGGATGGTCCCCTGGCGGGTTATGTCCCTCTCATGGGCGTCTATGGCGTCAGTCTGCTGATCGCCCTGTCCGCGGGTCTGCTCTGGGGTCTGGCGGGTTGGCGCGGTCGCGGCCGCATGGGTGCCGCCATCGCCCTGGCCGTCATCTGGCTGGCCGGGCTGGGGCTGGCACGCCTGGAATGGACCCGGCCCGAAGGTGAACCGATCCGCGCCGCCGTGCTCCAGGCCAACATCCCTCAATCCCTCAAGTGGAACGAGGAGTCCCTCTTTCCGACCCTGCGCGCCTATGTGGAGCTGACGCGGGAGGCCTTTGGCAATGATGTCATCCTCTGGCCCGAGACGGCCATCCCCGAGTTTCTGGACCGGGTGCGGGAGCCCTTGCTGGAGCCTCTGTCGGTGGAGGCGCGGGCGGAGGGGGCCCAACTCGTCATCGGCCTGCCGGTGCTGGATCGTGAGCGGCAGACCTATTACAACGGCCTCATCAGCCTGGGGGAAGGCGAGGATCTCTACAAGAAGCGCCATCTGGTGCCATTTGGCGAATTCATGCCCCTGCGCCCCCTGCTGGGGCCCCTGGCCCGGGCCTTTGAGGTACCCATGTCGGATTTCAGCGCCGGGGAGGCCGAACGGCCCCTGCTCCAGGTCGGGCCCCATCTCGCGGGGGTCTCCATCTGTTACGAGGATGCCTTCGCCGCCGAGGTGGTTCAGGCCCTGCCGGAGGCCGCCTATTTGATCAACGTCAGCAACGACGCCTGGTTCGGTGATTCCCTGGCGCCCCACCAGCACCTGGGGATCGCCCGCATGCGCGCCCTGGAGAATGGCCGCTGGCTGCTGCGCGCCACCAACACCGGCATCTCGGCCATCATTGATCACCGGGGCCGGGTCCAGGGAACCGTGCCATCCTTTGAGCGCGGCCTCTTCAGCGCCGAGGTCCAGCCCCGCGCGGGGGCCACCCCCTTCGCCCGTGTCGGCAACGGCCTGGCCATCGGCCTGGCCTGGGCCATGCTGGGGCTGGCCCTCTTCCTGGGTTTGCGGCCCAGGCGCCGGCCTTGAGCCCCAGGCGGAGAAAATCGCCATGGGCGCCCTGATCCAGTTCTTCGTTCAACTCTGTCTGCTGCGCCGTGCCCCCCAGGATCTGCCGGGCTCCAGCGCCCTCCTGGGCCTGATCCTGGTGGTGGACCTGGTGGTCGCCTTTCTGGTCGGCCTGACGGCGGGCCTGACGCCCCCGGTCGCCCTGGGGCAAGGGGTGGTGGACGCCCTCTTCACCCTGATTTTGCTCTATCTGGCCCTGAGATTGCTCGATCGCGGGCCCCGCTTTCTCCAACTCGCCACCGCCCTGCTGGGCACTGGCTCCCTGCTGGGCCTGCTCGCCCTGGCGCCCCTGGGCCTGCTGGCAGGTGTCGAGGCCGGGGGCGAGGCCTCCCTGGCGGGGCTGCCGCTCCTGTTCCTGCTCTTCTGGGGCCTGCTGGTGTCGGGACACATACTGCGCCACGGCTTCGATCTGCGCCTCGGACAGGGTGTCCTGATCGCGGTGGCCTATAACCTCCTTGGCTCCGCCCTCGTCAGTGGCCTCTTTCCAGGATCGTGAACAAGCCGTCAAGCCATAT
>JBFZDM010000289.1:0-3019 GCA_041307365.1 Chromatiaceae bacterium
CCTCCTCGGTGGCCTCGCCGGTCTTGCCCTGGGCATTGGTGGCGCTGCGGTCATCAGTGCCTTGGTACCCGCCCTGCCGACGCACACCGCCTGGGACTTTGCCCTTGCCGCCGAGGTCAGCGCCGCCCTCATCGGCCTGGCCGCCGGCGTACTGCCCGCCCTGCGGGCGGCGGGGCTGGACCCCATCCTGGCCCTGCGAGACGAATAAGGAGCAGGGGGGGAGAATAGTCCCAGGGTTGGTCCAACCCCCGCCGCCAGTCAGGGGCTGGGACCCGCGCCCCGGCCGGCGACCCGTCCGCTGGCGGGCGGGACAGGCCGCGCTTTGGAACGAACCTCCAGGGTGTTATCGTTCCCTTCCCTGAATGCGGCCACGCCGCCCAAGACGGAGATCGACTGCCTTCCATGCCGAGAAAACCCAAAGTCGCGGCCATCCAGATGGCCAGCAGCCCTAGCGTGAGCGCCAATCTCCTCACAGCACGGCGTCTGATCCAGGAGGCGGTCGAGGAGTCCGGCGCCAACCTGGTGGTCCTGCCGGAAAACTTTGCCTTCATGGGACAAGAGGATCGCGACCTGCTGGACCTGCGCGAGGACGAGGGCAGGGGACCGCTGCAGGATTTCCTCGTGGAGATGGCGGCCCGGCATCGCATCTGGCTCGTCGGCGGGACCCTGCCCCTGACGGCCACCAACCCGGAGCGGGTGCGCGCCACCTGCCTGGTGTACAACGATCGTGGCGAGCGGGTGGCGCGTTACGACAAGATCCACCTCTTTGACGTCAATTTGCTTGAGACGGGTGAGCGCTACGAGGAATCCGCCACCATCGAGCCCGGCAACACCTCGGTTGTCCTGGATACACCCTTTGGCCGGCTTGGGCTAGCGGTCTGCTACGACCTGCGTTTTCCTGAACTTTTCCGAGAGATGCTCGACGCGGGCATGGAGATCATGGCCCTGCCCGCCTCCTTCACCGCCATTACCGGCAAGGCTCATTGGGAGGTGCTGGTACGGGCACGGGCTATCGAGAACCTGTGCTACGTGGTCGCGGCGGCCCAGGGCGGCTACCATCGCAACGGCCGCAAGACCCATGGCCATAGCATGGTGGTGGACCCTTGGGGGACCGTCCTGGCCCAGGTGCCGCGCGGCGCCGGTCATGTCTGCTGTCCCCTGGACGTGGAATTTCTTAGCTCGGTAAGGCGTAACTTCCCCGCCATCGACCACCGCCGCCTGACTTGCCACGTCTGAGCTTGAATTTCGCCGCTCCTCCCTCAGACAGGGGTTTCAGTTCCTCTTTCCTGATCGGCCGCCCCCGGGCGGCCTAGCCCGAGTCCCCAAGCCAAGACCATGACCGATCCCATTGCCATCGCCCGCGACCAGATCCTGAGCCCCGCGGGGCTCGACACAGGCCACATCGAGCGGCTCCTTGGTCAACTCAAGACGAGCGCCATCGACGCCGCCGACATCTATTTCCAGTACAGTCGGCTGCAATCCTGGATGCTGGAGGATGGCATCATCAAGGATGGCAGCTTCAACATCGAGCGGGGCGCCGGCCTGCGCGCCCAGAGCGGCGAGAAGACCGGCTTTGCCTATGCCGACGAGGTCCAGTTTGAGACCCTGTTGCAAGCGGCCAAAGCGGCGCGGGCCATCGCCCGGGGTGGTGGGGAGACGCGGGTCAAGGTGGACGGCGCGGGCAGCCGCCAGCGTCTCTACGACCCTATCGATCCCCTCGACAGCCTCTCGGATGAGGCCAAGGTTGCCCTGCTGCACCGGGTCGATGCCGAGGCGCGGCGCCTGGACCCCCGGGTGCGCCAGGTCATCGCCAGCCTGGTGGCGGTGCGGGACCTGGTGTTGATCGCCAGCGACGATGGCCGCTTGAGCGCCGATGTCCGCCCCCTGGTACGGCTCAACGTCAGTGTCATCGTCGAGGATGGCGACCGCCGCGAACAGGGCTCCAGCGGTGGCGGAGCCCGCGCCGACCTGGGCTACTTTCTGGCCGAGGACCGCGCCCTGGGCTTCGCCCGGGAAGCCGTCCATCAGGCATTGGTCAACCTGGAGGCCGTGGCTGCCCCCGCGGGCGCCATGACCGTGGTCCTGGGCCCCGGCTGGCCCGGCATTCTCCTCCATGAGGCCATTGGTCACGGCCTGGAGGGAGATTTCAACCGCAAGGGCACTTCCGCTTTCGCCGGCCGCATCGGCGAGCGCGTTGCGGCCCCCGGTGTCACCGTGGTCGATGACGGCACCCTGGCGGGCCGGCGCGGCTCCCTCAATCTCGACGACGAGGGCACCCCGACCCAGCAGACAGTCCTCATCGAGGACGGCATTCTGCGTGGCTACCTGCAGGATCGCCTCAACGCCCGCCTCATGGGCGTCGCCAGCACCGGCAACGGCCGGCGGGAGTCCTATGCCCACCTGCCTATGCCACGCATGACCAATACCTACATGCTCGCCGGCGATCGCGACCCGGCGGAGATCATTGCCTCCGTCGATAAGGGTCTCTACGCCGTCAACTTCGGTGGCGGCCAGGTCGATATCACCTCCGGCAAGTTCGTCTTTTCCGCCAGCGAGGCCTATCTGATCGAAAAGGGCCGCGTCGGCCGGCCGGTCAAGGGCGCTACCCTGATCGGCAATGGTCCGGACGTCCTGACTCGTGTCAGCCTCATCGGCAACGACCTGGCCCTGGACCAGGGCGTCGGTACCTGCGGCAAGGAAGGCCAGTCCGTCCCCGTCGGTGTCGGCCAGCCCACCCTTCGCGTCGATGGCCTGACCGTGGGCGGGACCAGCGGTTAGTCCCCAACAGGCAACCATTTGGCTAGACCTCCAGATCCATGAGGAGCGCCTGATTCGTCAATCCGGTTTCAGGAGCCTCGAAAACAGGGATGTTTTCGGGCAGCATACAGGGATGAATTTATGGCGGTCATGAAACCAGATGGGCGAATCAGGCGCGGCTTTCACAGGCCAAGGCACCTCCTCTTGAAGATTCATTGAACAATTCTGACTTGGCTAGACCAGTGCAGACCATCACCCCAGT
>JBFZDM010000335.1:0-3243 GCA_041307365.1 Chromatiaceae bacterium
CCCGTCAGTTTCTGGCGGGGCGCGGCGCCAACAACATCCTGCTCTGGGGCTCGCGGGGGACCGGCAAGTCATCCCTGATCAAGGCCATCTTCAACGAGCTGCGCGACCGGGGCCTGTGCCTGATCGAGATGGACAAGGACGAACTCGCGGACCTGCCGGAGGTGCTGGACCTCATTCACGGCCGGCCGGAGCGCTTCGTCATCTTCTGTGATGACCTCTCCTTCGCCGCCGGCGAGTCCAGCTACAAGGCCCTTAAGGCGGTGCTTGAGGGTTCCATCAGCGCCGCCCCGGCCAATCTCCTCATCTATGCCACCTCCAACCGCCGCCACCTGCTGCCCGAGTTCCAGCGCGAGAACCGCGAGGCGGCGATGATCGACGGCGAGATCCATCCGGGGGAGAACGTGGAAGAGAAGATCTCCCTTTCGGACCGCTTCGGCCTCTGGATCTCCTTCCACCCCTTCACCCAGGACCAATACCTGCATATCGTCCACCACTGGCTGGAGCGGCTTGGCGCCGAGGTCCGCGAGCCGGAGGAGGTCGATCCCGCCGCCTTGCGCTGGGCCCTCCACCGCGGCTCCCGCAGCGGACGCACGGCCTGGCAGTTTGCCCGGGATTGGGCTGGCAGGGGCACTAATTCCGGGTCTTGACTGTAACGAACCAGAAAAAATAGCCCGCTATCCCTCGCTAAAATCACTATCCCGCACGCGTGCCGCATTACCCCCGCTCCCCATGCGCATCCATACCGGCCGCCTGTTGCTGACGCCCTCGGACCCGTTGCTGGCGGTCGATCCCGCTACTTTGCATGACGCCTTGGGCGAAATCGGGTTCATCGGCGACCCCCTAACCCGCCTGGACGGGAACTGCCCCGCCAGCCAACACTTTCTGGCCGGCAAGCACTTTCTGAGCCTGCTCGCCTTTGCCGGCTGCTCGGTAAATCTCAGCCTGGATGAGCCAGGGGATGGCAGTCCCTTCACCCATGTCCGCCTGCTTGGTCCCTTGGCCGCGCCCCTTCTGCTTCATGGCCGCAACACCCGCCCGCCGCGCTGTCCCCTCTGCCGTGCCCTGCACCGTAACTGGGTCCGGATCTTAACAGGCCATCCAAACCAACATTTGACCTGCCCTGCTTGTGGCTCGTCCCGACCATCGTGGGACTGGGATTGGAAGGACAAGGCCGGCTATGGCCGGAGCTTCGTCTGGGTGGAAGAGGTCTTTCCCGGCGAGGCGGAGCCCACGCCAAGCTTGCTCGCGGCGCTCGAAGCCACCACTACCAGCCCTTGGCGGCGGTTTTATGTTCAGGACTGATTCGCGCTAGCCTGCGACCAAGGGGCAGGTAAGTCTCCAGGCACTCAAACCCTGCTCTGTCAAGCAATATTGCCCTTCCTGGACTAGAGCACATGGACACCGCTGGGCAAGGCCACCGTCATGCTCAGGGGCAGGTGGTCGGAGAAGACATAATCGAGGACCTCGACCTCCAGGATGCGCAGGGAGCCGGAGACCAGGATATGGTCCAGGTTGCGCCGGGGACGCCAGCTCGGAAAGGTCTTGAGTTCGCAATCCAGACCCTGGAGGCCGCTTTCGCGAGCCAGTTGGCGGAGGGAGTGGCTGCGGCAATCGCAGTTGAAATCGCCCATGACCACCAGGTAAGGATAACGCTCGATAAGTTGGGTGATGTGGCGCAACTGGCGGCCCCGCGCCCGCCAGCCCAGGGCCAGGTGAAGGATACAGACGCCGAGCACGCCGCCATTGGACAGATTCATCTCGACGATGACCGCGCCCCTTCCCGGCAGGCCAGGAAGTTTGTGCTCGATGACCCGCGTCGGGCGCAGGCGACTGAGAACACCGTTGCTGTGCTGGGCCAACTTGCCGAGGTTACGGTTGACCTGGCGATACCAGAAGGGAAACTGAGCCTGGTCGGCCAGATACTCGATCTGGTCCACAAAGCTGCTGCGCAGGCTGCCCGCATCCACCTCTTGCAGGCCCACCAGGTCGAAGTCCCGCAACATATCGGCGATCCGGCCAAGGTTGACCTGCCGCTCGCGGTGAGGCAGCAGGTGCTTCCAACTGTTGGTCAGGTACTCGCTGTATTGGCGGGTGTAGATACCCGCCTGAATGTTGTAACTGAGCAGTCTGATCCGCTGCATGGCATGGGGTCGGCCGGATGGGGGATGGCGCGCGGCCTATTGCGTGGAGGATAACCCGAAAAGGGCGACCGGCCCGGAGAGAAAAAGGGCAGCCAATGGCTGCCCTTTCGTCAGGCCCGGCCCGAGGGCTCCCGCCCCCGGAGAGAGGGGCTTACTGGCTCAGACCCTGGATGTACTGAGACACGGCGGCAATCTCCGCGTCGCTCATGCGGGACACCGCGTCGCGCATCATGCCATTGGGATCATTGGCGCGGGTGCCGGCGCGATAGAGCTTGAGGCTCGATTCGATATAGGTCGCATGTTGTCCGGACAGACGGGGGAATTTGGCGGCGCCCAAGCCGTCGCCCGCGGGGCCGTGGCAGCCGGTGCAGGCGGGGATGCCCTTGTCCAAGTCTCCGCCGCGGAAAATGCGCCCGCCGAGTTCCACCGAGGCCGGATCGGCGGTGCCGCCCGACTGGGTCTGAGCCGCGTAGTAAGCGGCCAGGTCGGCGAAATCCTGTTCATTGAGGGTCAGGACCTGGGGACTCATGGTGGGGTCGGTGCGCGCCGCGGACTTGAAATCCATGAGCTGCTTATAAGTGTATTCGGGGTGCTGGCCGGCGAGCTTGGGCCAGGTCGGCACCAGGCTGTTGCCAGCAGGGCCATGGCAGGCCGTGCAGACGGCGGTCTTGGCTTCTCCTGCCGCCGCGTCGCCCGCCGCCTGAACGCCATTGGAGATGAGAACCGTCGCAACGGCAACCGTGGTCAGCCAAGTCTTTTTCATGTCTATCGCCCAATTCTTGTTGGAGAAACCCGTCGTGGCCGTAGACCCGGCCCACTGCCCGGCGGAAATCTGCGTGATTGTATAGCAGAACAGCCCCGGGGTGGTCAAACAGACAAGAGCGACATGGATTAAAAAAACTGGGTGCCAAGGGGGGAAAACGAATCCCCCCCATCGGCTATCGGCTATCCGCTATCCGCCATTCATCCAGCCACCGGTATAAAATGCACTCCTCTAATTCCCCCCCACCGGAGGCCGCGCCATGTTCAGCCCAGGACCACCGGACCAGGAAGCTCCCGAAGACGAGGGTCCCTTTGAGGAGATCCTGCTCTTTTGCCTGCA
>JBFZDM010000344.1:0-2724 GCA_041307365.1 Chromatiaceae bacterium
CGCAGGATGGCATAGCCCCGCGCCAGGGTGCCTAGGGGACTCAGGGCATCCAGGGCATGGGCGAGGCCGGCCAGGTGCTCGCGCCGGAGGGCGATCAGCCGGGCTGGGAGGCGCCGCAAGCGGTCTTCCAGGTTGGCTAAGTGTTGTATGATCCCCCGCCATGGGAACCACTCTCGTCAGTTGGCTTGGCCGAACCGACCTTCGAGCAGTCGATGAAAGCGAGCGGGTTGGCCTCGGTCCCGTCGCCCAAGCCTTGCAAACCGGGCGATTCTGTCGTCTGGAACTCATCTGCGATTACACGACGGAAGAGACCGCGCCCTATCTTGCTTGGCTCAAAAATCAGTCCGAGATCCCTGCCACTCCCCATTACGTGACCCTGGAAAGTCCCATTGATTTCGGTGCCATTTACCAGCATGCCCGCCAGATTGTCTCGGAAACGATTGCCAGCCAACAGAAGTGCCATGGCCTTACCTTCCATCTCAGCCCCGGCACCCCCGCCATGGCCGCGGTCTGGATCATCCTGGCCAAGACCCGCTTCCCCGCCGAGCTGATCGAATCCTCCATCCAGCACGGTGTGCGCACCGCGTCCGTCCCCTTCGACATCGCCGCCGACTTCCTCCCGGACCTGCTCGCCCGCCCCGACCGCGAACTTGAGCGCCTCGCCGCCGGCCGCTTCCGCGAGGACCTCTTCTACCGGCTCGCCGTCGCCGTCATCCAGATCCCCCCGCTGCGCGAGCGCGAGGGCGACGCCGGGCTGCTGCTCGACCGCCTGCTGGATCAGGTCAACCAGGAGAGCGCGACCGAACCGGGCTATACCCACAAGAACATTTCAGTCGCCGCAAGAAAGCTTCTGATCGATCACCCCTGGCCCGGCAATGTCCGCGAGATGCTCAATACGCTCCGCCGTGCCGCCGTCTGGACCGCCGGGGAGACCATAGACGCGGAGGACGCCCGCGACGCCCTGCTCGCGCCCCCCAGGTCGGACCCCGGACCGTCGGGGGATCAAGACCAGATCCTCGGCCAGGACATACAGCAAGGCATTGATCTCAATGGCCTCATCGACCGGGTTGCGCGACACTACCTGGAGCGCGCCGTAGACGCCGCCGCCGGAAACAAGACGCGAGCCGCCAAATTGCTTGGCTTCGGTAACCCCACCACCCTCACCAACTGGCTCAAGCGGCACGGGGTCGAGCCGTGATGGCACGGTCCCTGCTAAGTTCAAGTACCATCAATGCCCGATGCCTGGGCACACAGGTTGGAGGCCCCCGCCAATGCAAGCCATCGAACTGATCGCGAACATTACCCCCGACCATGAACTCCGGCTGAAGCTTCCCGACGAGGCCGCACCTGGGCCGGCGCGCGTGATCGTCCTGTTTGATGCGGATTCCAAACCGTCGGTAAGGGGCAACCTGGACGATTTCTTGGAGCGACTGCCCAGGAACACATCGGGGGGGCTCACCCATGAGGAGATCGTGGAGCGCGTGGACGAGGAGCGGTCCGCTTGGGGTGACCGATGAAAGGGAGCGTCTACCTTTCTCGCTACCGAACTCCGCGTCCGCCACGGCATCAAGACGCCGGATGCCCTGCACCTCGCCTTGGCGCTCCACGCCGCCTGCGAGGAGCTTTGGACCACCGACAGGTGCTTAGCCTCTGCGGCGGAGGGCAGAATTCGAATCCTCACCTGGGACGACCTGGCTCCGGATCCTGTAGCCTAGAGTCAGAGGGTCGCCAAGGCGCCGATTATGCCCCAGCAGAGGGAATGTGAGCACAATCCCCCCGTTGTCAGCCATGTTGGCAGACCCCTTAACAGGTGCTATTGTCCGGCCAAACCAGCCCAGAGGTAGCCGACCATGAGCGTGAAATTCTCCGAAGACGTGGTCCCGCTGACCGACCTCAAGGTCAACCCCGGTCGCGTGGTCAGACAGGCGGTAGAGGCCCATCGGCCCGTGCTGCTCACCCGCCGGGGCCGCGGGGTCGCCGTCATGCAGTCCGTGTCTGATTTCGAGGAGGCCGCGGAGGAGCGCGCCTTCATGCGCGCGGTGATCGTGGGCATGGCCGACCTGGATGCCGGCCGCGAGGTCTCCCTCGCCGAAGCCAAGGCCAGATTCGGCTTGGCTTGAGGGCATGGCCCTCGCCAGGATCAGCTTCGCCGAGTCCGCCCTTGGCGACCTGGCCGCAATCCAGGGGTGGTATAGAGCGGAGAATGTTCCGGAGGTTGGCGACCGCCTCGTCGCCGAAATTTTCCAACGTGTCGAGATCCTCGTCGACCACCCGGACATTGGGCGGATCGTGCCGGAGTTTGACCACCCCTTTGTGCGCGAGTTAATCCACCCACCCTTCCGGATCGTCTATCGGCGGGAGCCGCTTAGCGTAAGCATCGTTCGAGTCTGGCGCAGTGAACGCATGTTGCGGCTGCCGGCATCGGCTTATGAGGGGTGAGTGTCAAATGGCGCTGGAGGAAAAAGACCGTCTCGAGTCAGACCCTTCAAGGCTTGGACGCTATCAACACCCTCAACCCGAGCTGTAATACCTCCCCGGGCCAGGCGCGCCTCGACGAGATCACCTACCACTAGTTGGGCGGCATCGCGGATGACCGCGCCCTCCGGCGAGCGCCGCAGGATGGCATAGCCCCGCGCCAGGGTGCCTAGGGGACTCAGGGCATCCAGGGCATGGGCGAGGCCGGCCAGGTGCTCGCGCCGGAGGGCGATCAGCCGGGTTGGGAGG